>JAJZXX010000068.1 GCA_021806205.1 Bacillota bacterium
TTAAGCCGGCATCGGTATCAGTTGGCCCTGTCGTGGACCGACAACGGCCCATCGCCATTTTACGCGTACTACGCCATGTTGTATCCGCATCAGACGACCAATTCGGAAAACTGGGCGAACCCGGCTACCACCCACTGGTTAAACGTGTACATGCAAACCAATCAGGGGTCGGTGCATCGCCAAGCCATCGCCGCCTTGGCCGGCCTGGTGGCGAAAGATCTCCCCTCGATTCCGTTGGTGGAAACTCCAACCTGGTTTGAATACCGAACGCAGTCGTTCACCGGTTGGCCTTCCGCAGCGAACCCCTATGCTCAGGGTGGACCCTGGCTATCTCCCTCGAATGGCTTTATTGCCAGCCATTTGAATCCGGTCAAGTAAACCGTGGGTTGATTAAAGACTCTGACTTGAGGGTGTGGTGGCTTAGGCTCTCCCACCCTCCTGGGGAGTCCATCCCCTGGGGAAATGTTCAGGAACTTATGGTGGCAGACCTTTGAGGGGGACTTCCCTCAGCTTTCAGGTCCGATACATCGCAAAGCTGGCGTGACGGGAGGGACAAAATGCGCTACATCGTAGACCGATTGGGCTTCTTGTTGATATCGGCCTGGGCGGCCGTGACCATCAACTTCATTTTGCCCCGACTTATGCCGGGCAACCCTGCCTTATTGATGGTTTCGCGCTATCAGGGTTCTCTGTCACCGCGAGCGCTCCATGCCATCAAACTGGAATTTGGAGTGACCTCGCAATCATTAATCACCCAATATGGACACTATCTCAGCAATCTTTTGGATGGCAATCTCGGAATCTCGCTGACGTATTATCCAGTCCCCGTAAGTCACATTATCGCCAATAGTTTGCCATGGACACTTGGTTTGGCCGGAACAGCCACCATCATCGCGGCGGTGTTGGGTACCATGATTGGCATATGGGCAGCGTGGCGCCGGGGCCACTGGGATGATGCCCTACTGACTACGTCGACCACATTTACCGGGGCGATTCCTCATCAATTTCTTGGACTCCTTTTGCTCTTTGGTCTAGGCTACGGGCTTCACTGGTTTCCAGTGGCCCACGCCTATACCTCCTCCATGACACCTGGCTGGTCGTTGGCCTTCATGGAAACGGTGGTGGGTCACGCCTTTCTGCCAGCCATCACCATTGTCGTGCCTGGCTTGGGCGGATGGCTGCTGCATATGCGCAACAATATGATTCAAACGTTAGGCGACGACTACATCGTCTTTGCCCGCGCCAAGGGCGTTTCGCCACGCAATTTAATGTTTCGTCACGCCGCGCGCAACGCCTTATTGCCGAGTGTGACAAACTTTGCGATGGCAGTAGGCTTTGTGGTTGGGGGAGTGGTTCTGGTAGAAGAGATATTCTCCTATCCCGGGGTAGGATACCAGTTGTTCACCGCGGTATCCAATGAAGACTACCCGCTGATGCAGGGACTGTTTCTTATCATCTCTTTATCGGTGCTGGTGATAAACTTTCTGGTCGATTTGCTCTATGCTTGGTTAGATCCGCGAGTGCGCAGAGAGGGGGAGACCTAATGGCCGAAATGACGGCAAGCCCTCTAGACGCTAAGGATGATGGGCCGAGACGGGCACCAAACCCTTCCCGATTTGGCTGGCTAAGGGTGTTGAAGAAAAATCGCAAGGCTCAAGCAGGGTTCATCATCTTCATGGGATTCATCTTGGTGGCCGTTCTTGCTCCGGAGATCGCACGCTACAGTCCGAGTAACACCAATTTCCCACCTCTACAACCGCCAAGCGCACAACATTGGTTTGGCACCACGGGATTGGGCCAAGATGTGTATTCCCAATTCATTTGGGGCACGCGCTCCTCGTTGATCGTAGGATTTGGCGCGACGTTGATTTCGACCCTGTTGGCGGTAGCCATCGGCATGTATCCCGCCTATTGGGGAGGATGGCTGGACCGGGTCATGGCCACTTTCACCAATATTTTCCTGGTTATTCCCGGGCTTCCGTTGATGATTGTGGCGGCGGCGTATGTACACCACTCCAACACCCTGACCATGATGGTAATTATCGGGTTGACCGGATGGGCCGGGCGGGCACGCGTCTTGCGCTCGCAGACCTTGAGCTTGGCGCGCCGTGAGTTTGTTTGGGCGGCACGTTTGACCGGAGCATCGGATTGGCGCGTGCTGGTCCACGAGATTTTACCCAACATGCTCTCCCTGTTCATGGCAAGCTTGCTCTACGGCATCTTGGGGGCGATTTTGGCCGAAGCTGGCCTGGAGTTCTTAGGATTAGGCAACCTCAGTGGAATCAGTTGGGGTAGCCTTTTGTATTGGGCCAATAATGGTGGCGCGGTCCTTGATGGTGCATGGTGGTGGCTTTTGCCCGGTGGACTGGGAATCGCCGTGTTTGGAACCAGTCTGGCTTTAATGAATTTTGGCCTGGATGAGGTGACCAATCCTCGCTTGCGGCAAACCTCGCTGGCGTCAAAGGATCGTCTAAGCCGCGCTTGGCGCGCACTGAAAGGGGAATCGCCGCAATGACTGAAAATAATTCGGCGATTCTCCGCATTGGTCACGTCTCGGTGGTCTACGAAACCGAAGCTGGCCTGGCCCCAGCGGTCAATGATGTGTCTTTGGAACTGGAGCCGGGGAGAATTCTCGGTTTAGTTGGAGAATCAGGATGTGGAAAATCCACACTTGCGCAGGCAATCATGGGACTCCTGCCGCCCAATGCATCGTTGGTGGAAGGTCAAATCACCGTGCAAGGTCGCGATTTGTATACCATGTCGGAACCGGCAATGCGTGCCTTTCGCTGGAAGAACGTGTCCATGGTATTTCAAAGCGCGCTCGTCACGCTAAATCCGGTGATTCCGGTTGGCAAACAATTTGAGGAGATTTTCACTGTTCACCAGCCCGCGATGTCTCGCGCCGAAGTGCGTCGTCGCATCGAAGAACTGCTGGTCTTAGTGAGAATTCACCCCCAACATCTACGCAATTTTTCACATGAATTATCCGGCGGAATGCGCCAACGGGTTGCCATTGCCATGGCTATCGCCCTTGATCCGGCGCTGATTATCATGGACGAACCAACCACCGCCCTCGATGCTGTAGTGCAACAAGAAATTCTTGACGAGATTCGCCGTATTCAGGAGATCAAACGGTTTGCCGTCGTGTTTATTAGCCATGACTTGCGGCTGGTGAGCTACATCAGTTCGGAGATTGCGGTCATGTACGCCGGCAAGATCGTCGAGTACGGACCAGCCCAACGATTTCTGAGCGAGGCGCGCCACCACCCATATACTCAAGGTTTGCTGGATTCCATTCCTCATCTCGAAGGCGAACGCTTTACCATCCACAGCGTGCCCGGAAGTCCTCCAGATTTAGTGCACCTGGTTAGCGGATGCGCGTTTCACCCCCGCTGCGCTGCCGCACACGAAGCATGCCTGGCGGCCGCGCCTCAGCTAAAAGGGGTGGTGGATTCCGGTCAGATCGCCTGCTTCGATATCGAGCGAAAGCAAAAGGAGGAGGCCCATGGATAAGACCAAAGAACTCTTGCGTGGCGACAACTTGGTCGTACAGTTTCGGCAGACTCAAGGGTTCCGACGCACTCTGATTTGTCCAGTCAATGAGATTAGCCTTGCGGTCGCCGCCAACGAAATTCTTGGTATTGTGGGAGAGTCGGGCAGTGGCAAGACGACGCTTGGCCGTGCACTCGCCGGGATGACCTCTATCGTTCGGGGCTCCCTTTGGTTAAAGGGCCAGAACGTCTCCAGATTAAGTCGCAAGGAGCTTAGGAAATATTGGTCGCAGGTGCAGATGATCTTTCAAGACGTCTATAATTCCCTCAATCCCATCTACACCGTCGAACAACAACTGAGCTTTCCCATCCAACGCCATGCGACTCCGACTCAGTCTGTGCGGGAGGAGCTGGAAAATTTGCTGCAGATTACCGGGCTCACTCCCACTGCGGCCGTCCGGGCTCGGTTGCCCCATGAGTTATCAGGCGGCCAGCGTCAACGGGTGGCCATCGTGCGTGCGTTGGCCGCTCGGCCTGACCTGTTGATTGCTGATGAACCCGTCTCGATGCTAGACGTTTCGCTCAGAGCCGACATTTTACAATTGCTGGCGCGGCTGCGAAACGACCTAGGCTTAGCCATCGTCTACATTACCCATGACTTGCCATCAGCCGTCTATATTGCTGACCGTATTCTGGTGATGTATGGAGGCTGCCTGGTAGAGACGATCCGTGCCGATGCGTTGATTCGAGAGAGTCGGCATCCGTATACCGAGCGCCTTTTAGCGGCGGCACGCTTTGAAAATCCGGGATCGTCGCCTTTTAGCGGTGGCGGATCAGCTAACTCGTCGGTGTTGCTCACTTCCTACCGAGGCTGCCCGTATGCACCCCGCTGTCCAATCGCAGCTCAGATTTGCAGCACGACGCGCCCGTCCTTGATTCGGATGGGTCGCGACCACTCGGCGGCGTGCCATGCCCTATCTGGGTCCCACCAAGCTCAAAGTGGATGACTCCGTCCGAGCCTCAGCTTAGAGAAAGGATTGATTATCGATGACCCGTCCCGAGCACCCCAACATTCTGTTTATTATGAGTGACGACCATGCCGCCCATGCCATCAGCGCGTACCAGAGTCATATCAACGTGACGCCTAACATTGACCGTATCGCCGATGAAGGGATGCGTTTCGACCGATGTTTTTGCACTAACTCAATCTGCACTCCGAGTCGAGCTACCATCCTTACCGGCCTTTATAGCCATGAAAACGGGGTGCGGACGCTGGCCGATCGTCTTGATGGGAGAATGTTGAATTTTCCGCAACTTTTACACGCTGTCGGCTACCAGACGGCAATCATCGGCAAATGGCATCTCGGTCACGGCCGGAGGTGGGACCCCACCGGTTTCGACTACTGGAACGTGTTGCCCGACCAGGGTGAGTACTTTAACCCGCCGATGAACGAAAAAGGCACCACGCGGGTGTATCCGGGCTATGCGACGGACATTATTACGGATCTAAGCTTGGATTGGTTGGAGCGCCGCGACCCGAGTCGCCCATTTTTGCTGATGTGTCACCATAAGGCGCCTCATCGCCCCTGGCTTCCCGATGACAAACATCGAAATCTGTACGAGAATGTGGATATTCCCCTTCCAGATACGTTCGATGACGACTATGCCTCAAGGCCCGCGGCCGAGTCGGCTCGCATGCGCATTGATCGGGATTTGAGGGCTGACGATTTGAAGGCCACGGTGCCCGCAGGACTTTCGCCAAAGGAAGAAAAGCAATGGAAATACCAGCGCTATATTAAGGACTATTTGCGGTGTGTGGCCTCCATTGACGATAATGTGGGTCGGGTGTTGGACTATTTGGATGATAAGGGGCTGACGGAGGACACCGTCATCATTTACACCTCTGACCAGGGATTTTTTTTAGGAGATCACGGATGGTACGACAAACGGTTTATGTATGAAGAGTCCCTCAGAATGCCGTTTGTAATTCGCTACCCGCGAGAAATAGCCGCTGGTTCGGCATGTTCGGCGATGGCGTTAAACGTTGACTTCGCGCCCACGTTCCTGGACTTGGCCGGCGTACCCATTCCGGAACCCTTTCAAGGACATAGCCTGCGTCCTCTATTGCAAGGCACGGTGCCGCCGAGTTGGCAGACGACCATGTACTACCGCTACTGGATGCACCTGGATTCAATTCACCAGGTGTGGGCGCACTATGGCGTGCGCACTGAACGCTATAAGCTCATTTACTACTATGGGGAAGCCCTGGGCAGTACCGGTTCAGAAGATCGACCCACCCCTAAGAGCTGGGAGTTGTTTGATCTTCAGGAAGATCCCCAGGAACTCTGCAATCTCTATGATAATCCCGCATATAGCCATATAGTCCTCAGCCTCAAACAAGAGCTCGACACCTTGCAAACCCGCCTGCATGACGTGACGGCAGAATAGGACCACTCCACCTGTGGTGAGGGAGATAATTGGGGAATACATCGGGAACACAGCATCAGGTGTTCAGGCGGTTTCTTCAAGTCCCTTCCGATCTAGGTGGAGTGCGGATCGTGTCTCGATCGCCCAAGCCAGATAGCAAGGCCGACCTCGACGAGCCAAGCAAAGATTCCTGGCATTAAACGTCATGGTGGCAACTCGAGAGGTTGCCTGAGGGAGAACCTCAGCATTGTAGCCCGTCTCTTATAGTCGCCGCGGGCCTATCGTCCACTCAGGTCGATTATGTCGAAAGCACTATCCAGGCATTTGACAGTCACTATGGATTAACCGCTTCCACAACGCCTCCTAGTGGCATAATATCTCCTCAGGCGGTTTCGCCCAACGCGGCAATTTGGTTGGCGACCGCTGGTGAAACGGGCCAACAAGTCATGTTGTACGAAGGGACGGCATCGACGGGTGGCATGCTCCATATGCACTATCGCCACAATTGGTATACGGGAGGCAGGGGAACCACCGCGATCCAAAACGCCGTAACGCACGTCTACAGCAACAAAGTCCAAAGTAACGGACGTATTCGTTACATCTCCAATTGGTTTTATACGACGATACCATTTGAGTCGTGGAAGGTACGTATTCTTCTTGCCGTTAACTCGGGGAACGCTACCGGAAACAATTACACTGGGCCAGGCTCGGTCTGGACAGGATATCCAGTTGCAGGCAACTATAAAGTCAAAACATGGCATGGCGTACCGAATACCAGTATCGTGCCTTATTGGGTCAATCTTGGATTTTACACGATAAGTTAAGCTGAAATCGAACGACGGACCGGGCGATGAATGCCGGGAACGTTGAGATATTCTAGACCTTGAGGAGCGGTGCGATGATTCTACCCGTATGGATCGAAGACACAGAACAGCGATGTTGCGGTCCTGAGCTCAAAGTCGGTCAGGCGGTCGAATGGATGATCTATGCCTATCTAGAGGCCATCCCCGAAACAACAGGCGAATCCGCCCAGATCTCCGTGGTCGCCGACGGTGGCGTGAAAATCGTGGGGGACTGGACACCTCAACCGCAATGGCCTGAGGAGGCCTTAGTTTTTGGAGCGTTTGGGGATCTCCATCAGGGCCTCGTCCATGTCGGGCTTGCCATTCGCCATGGGGAACCTGCGTCGGAATCTCTCGTCACGTTTCAAGGACGACTCTGGCACGAATGGCATACCGAACGAAAAATCCATCCCGTGAGGGGCCGGATTCGCAGCATTTACCATCATCGGGAACCCGTGGAACAAACAGAAACCCCAGGCGGTAGGAATCCGATACGCTGTGACGACAATAAAGCGATCCGATCGACTAACGAAATCGACCCAAGAGACGAAAGTTCGTGGGCCGTTCGGTGTCTGCTAGAAATCACGGGATGAACGGGTTCGTCACATCCTCGCTTCGGCAACGGAACAATCGGGGGCGTATGTGCCTTAGCAATCCCTACCCTCGACGGCCAAAAAACCACCACCGCTTTTCGTTTGTATGACAAGTCAACTCGGTTCGGGTGCTCGGTTTACCGCGACCATCCCCGATCTTCCTGGCGGGCCCGGTGCTGAGCCAGGGCTACGGCAAAGTTCCGGCAACCCGCATGGTTGATGGATATTAATAAATAGTGGACAGCCTCTTTTCACAGGTATATCATTGGATTATGAAACCAGAAACTTCCA
>JAJZXX010000187.1 GCA_021806205.1 Bacillota bacterium
GGAATTCCCCGCCGTATCTTGGCAATGAGCGATGGCCATTCCCTTTTGCAGTATGGATTCGGACAGCATCGTGTCGTCCTTCAACATTCCCGCCCCGATCACGTACCAATGAAGCCCGCCATCGCCAAACGTCACCTGAGTAACAATGAGGTAAAGCGGCTCTCCCTCCCCTTCAAACGGTATGACGTCGACAAGACGAATGAGTTTAATGCGGCGAGCCTTGCCGCCAAACCAGCGTGCACGGTGAAAGTAGGTCGGCAAGACCGCTTCTAGCGATGCGCGTCCTTGGGCCAACACCAAGTCCGACCAGTAGCCGGAGGCGACGGTGAGTTCGGGTATGTTATACGTCTTAGACGGTCGTTCCTGGGGAACTTCGACTTCGAGCGAGAAATAGTAAAAACCGTGGGGACCTAACGAAAAAGTGTAAGGCGTATCCGTAATCACGGGAAATTCGACGCGTCCAAAAAGCTCTGTGGGCACAAAACCGACAAATGCGCTCAGATCCAAAGACACCGACTGCACATACCGGGACAAATTCGCGACGACCAACACGCGCTCGTCTTGATAGTGCCGGATAAAGGCTAACACGGTGCCATTATCCGGGTGGAGAAATTCCATGGTGCCTCGCCCGAAGGCTTGCGTCCGTCGTCGTAATTCCACCAGGCGACGGGTCCAATTCCAGAGTGAATAGGGATTGGCCCGCTGCGCCTCCACATTGACAGCTTCATAATGATATTCGGGATCTACGACCACCGGCAAACAGAGTCGTTGGGGATTTGCCTTGGAAAAGCCCGCGTTGCGATCGCCGCTCCATTGGAATGGGGTCCTGACGCCGTCCCGGTCCCCGAGATAAATGTTATCCCCCATTCCAATCTCATTGCCGTAATAAAGGACGGGCGTGCCCGGCAATGCGAATAAGAGTGCGTGCAAAAGCTCGATGCGACGCCGGTGATTGCCCAAGAGGGGCGCCAAGCGGCGTCGGATTCCCACGTTGATCCGGGCTTGCGGGTCCGTCGCATACACCCGATACATGTAGTCCCGTTCCTCGTCCGTGACCATTTCCAGCGTCAGTTCATCATGATTGCGCAAGAACGTTGCCCACTGACAAGTCTCGGGGATCTCAGGCGTCTGCGCCAATATGTCCACGATGGGAAACTGGTCTTCCATATAGAGCGCCATAAACAGCCGTGGCATGAGGGGGAAGTGAAATGCCATGTGGCATTCATCCCCCTGGCCCAAATAGGTCACCGCATCCTCAGGCCATTGGTTGGCCTCGGCAAGCAACATGCGTCCGGTAAAGCGGCTGTCAACATGACGTCTTAGCTCTCGTAAGAACTCATGGGTTTCCGGTAGGTTTTCCGATGATGTCCCTTCCCGTTCATATAGATAGGGCACTGCGTCCAGACGTAGTCCGTCGACCCCCATCGCCAACCAAAAATCCACGACCTTTAATATTTCCCGCCGTACTCGCGGGTTGTCATAATTCAAATCGGGCTGCGACGAATAAAATCGATGCCAGTAATAGGCGTTGGCCTCGGCATCCCAGGTCCAATTGGATCGCTCATAATCGGGAAAAATTAAACGCGCTTCCCGATACTTGTTCGGCGTGTCACTCCACACATAGTAGTCTCGATGGACGCTGCCTGGCTTGGATTTTCGTGCCCGCTGAAACCAGGGGTGCTGGTCCGACGTGTGATTCAGCGCTAACTCAATAATCACGCGGATATTGCGGAGATGCGCCTGATCCAAAAATCCCTGGAAGTCCTTTAGGGTGCCATAAATCGGATTAACGTCCACATAGTTGGAGATATCATAGCCGTCGTCACGAAGCGGCGACGGAAAGAACGGCAAGAGCCATACCGCAGTAATCCCGAGTTCCTCTAAGTAATCCAATTTTTCGGCGAGACCCTTAAAGTCTCCCACGCCGTCTCCATTACTGTCATAGAACGTGCGCACATGTAATTCATAAATCACCGCATCCTTATACCACAACGGATTAGGGTCCACCATGGTGCGCGCGCGTTTGGTGGTCATGAAGCGCCTCCCTCGAACTCCTATTAAAAACTCTCCTAGATTCGTCGAGATCTTTTTAGACCCGTCGAGATCTCTTTCTCCACATGAAATAGGTGCGCTGATAACTGTTTGGGATCGAGTTCCACATAGTTTTTGGGCCCATGCCATACATAACGAGACCCGGTCAAGCTGTCGGAGACAATGAAATCGTCATCCGGTGAGATTCCTAACTCCTCGAGCTCAAGGGTGACAAATCCGGATTGCCGGTAGCGGTAATCCATATTTACCACCATCAGCACCACATCGGCGCCATCCGGGGAAACCTTGCTGTAGACCAATAGCTGATCATTATCTACCGCATGAAACCTTATCGACCGATTATGCGCCAGTGCAGGATGCTGGTGCCGAAATTGATTCACCTTGCGGACCAATGGCGCCAAACTATCGGGACTCCCCCAATCCCATTGGGCCGTCCGATACTTTTCTGAGTCTTCGTACTCCTCACCCGGAATGACCGCGGGAGTGGCCTCCATCAATTCAAACACCGGGCCGTAAATGCCGTAACTGGCACTGAGGGTGGCCGCCAGAATCAGCCGGGTCACAAACGCGGGCTTACCCCCCACTTGCAACGATTGCGGTAAGATGTCCGGGGTATTGGGCCAAAAACTCGGGCGGAAATAATCCACCTCCGGCACGGATACCAATTCTTCCATATATTGTCGCAACTCCGATGGCGAGTTCCGCCAAGTAAAGTACGTATAGGACTGCGAAAACCCGACTTTGGCCAGGTGCTGCATCACGGCTGGCCGCGTAAATGCCTCGGCCAAGAAAATCACGTCGGAGTGATTCCGTTTGACCTTGTCAATGAGCCACTCCCAGAAGTAAAGCGACTTGGTATGCGGATTATCGACGCGGAAAAAACGCACGCCATGCGCGATCCAATATTCCACGACCCCGTAAAGCGCCTCCCAAAGGCTCGGCCAGGCTTCACACTCGAAATCAAAAGGTACGATGTCTTCATACTTCTTTGGCGGATTTTCGGCAAATTGAATGCTGCCGTCGGCTCGAATCCGAAACCACTCCGGATGTTGGTGAACCCACGGGTGATCAGGCGAACACTGAAACGCAAGGTCTAAGGCGATAGAAAGCCCGAAATCCCGGGCACTCTCGACTAATTGCTCAAAATCCTCGAGGCGTCCCAATTCTGGGTGGATGGCCAGGTGTCCACCCTCTGCGCCCCCTATCGCCCAAGGGCTTCCGGGGTCGCCGGGTCCGGCTATTGTCGTGTTGCGTCGCCCTTTACGAAAACTCTCCCCAATCGGATGAATCGGCGGCAAGTACACCACGGAAAATCCCATGCCAGCAATGTATGGCAACCGTTCGATGACGTCCAAAAATGTTCCGTGAAGGCCGGGATGAGATCCGGCTGATCGGGGAAAAAGTTCGTACCATGCAGTGTACTGTGCTTCCATCGGATCCACCCACAGAGGCAATCCAGCTTCCTCATCGGGATATTGGCTGGGGACATGAGGTATCGGCGCGATATCCTCCATTAAGGCATCCAATTGGTTTAATGCAAGGGGTACCTGGGCGGGCTCAGAAAACTGATCGGTCCACTCCCGCAGCGCGCGGGCTACACGGCGCGACGGCACCTCTTTCGCTATGTCCCGCACGCGAGAGATGCCTTCCAACCACACGACCGCCGAAATCTCCACGTGCGCCGCCAAAAAAGATTTAACGTGAGCGCGCCAGGTTAGATACGGATCAACCCATCCCCGCAGCCGATAGGCATACCGCCCGACGGCTGATGCCACAAATCCAGCCTGCCATCTATCATTCCCGAGGGGGATCATCCGCACTACTTGCCAGGGCCCTTCTTCGTACCGCCACTCTAAGACCGCACTAATCTTGTCATGTCCATCGGCAAAAATATCCGCGTCCACTTTGATCGACTCGCCCACCACGCGTTTGACGGGGTAGCGACCTCCGTCAATCACCGGATAGACCTGGTTAATAACCACACGGCGCAGTGCATTAGATCCTGGCGCTTGCAAAAGTCCTCCTTCCTTATCGGAAAGGCCCGCGCTGATGTCGTCCTTAGAGGCTTTACCTAACCGAATCCAAGGACCCATCAATTCTGGCCCCATCCCCAGCTCCTAGCCGCAATGCTAGCTATAGCCTAAACTTTGGTATTCGTGATTATCCTTGATCATATCGTGAATTGGTACTTTAGGAAAGCGCCAAAGCCAAATCGATCCAAATCAAATCATGAAAAAGCTGACGGTCCGATTATTATTGGGGCACCAATCGGTCTTCACCTCAATCGGGCTGCGTAATATTTTCCTGTCCTCATTCGGCCGTCCAGCTCTTCAGAGAATATCGCCTCAAAAAACACCGTTTCACGGTCATGAATCGCCCGACATTCCTTGATGCGGTCATTGAGCGTGCGCACGGGCTTAGCGATCTTAGCCCACAAATGATCCGAAATATGGTAACCTTGTGGGCATTAGCATAGCATGTGGACGACTCCAGAAGATTGGGATTCGAAAGGCAGGGGCTTGTTGGATTCCACCGTATACTGGCTCCATCGATTGGCGCATGACCAACATATCATGACCCAATATCGGGATGCAGAGGGTTTTCGTAAGCGGGCTACACCGGACCAAATTCTTCTCGTGTTGCAAGCCATGGGAATCGCCATCCACCAGGTTGGTGAGGCCAAGACCACTCTGAATGCCCTCAAGGCGTTGCGTGCCCAAGAGGGTCCGCCCCCGGTGGCCGTCGCCGGCCACAACCGTTCGACCACAGTTTTGTGGTCGCTACCAAAAGACTGCACCCAAGTCGAATATGTCATCACCGACGAGTGGGGTGTATCGCACCCGGGTCGCTTCTCTCCTGGGGACCTGCCGCTGGCCCCCAGCCGTTTTCATGGATCATCGGACACGCGGCAATTTTACTGGCAATCCCCGCGTCTGACTGTGGGATACCATACTGTGCACTGGGAATATCTTGGCCAGACTCACGTTACGCTCATCGTGGTCGCGCCGGATGGAACCCCCGCCTTGAAGGTATCCCAATGGGGACTCTTTTTCCCGTTATATGCTCTCTCTTCAAACGAAAATTGGGGAACCGGGAACTTTACCGACTTAGAGCACGTGGCTCGATGGACGCGCGACCAGGGCGGAGCATTCGTCGGCACTTTACCTCTTTTGCCGACGTTTCTCGACGAATCGTATGATCAGAGCCCCTATCGCCCCATCAGCCAGCGCTTCTGGAATGAATTTTACCTCGATGTCGGCCACTTACTGAGAGAGGAGAAAGACGCTCCCCCAATGTCACGTCAATTCGAGCGCGAGTTAGCCGAGTTGCGTCAGTCGCCTCGAGTAAATTATCGGCGCAGCATGACTCTCTTCCGAAAAATATTGGAGCCAATGGCGTCGCGCCACCAGTCCCGATGTTTTCACGACTGGCTGACAGAGCATCCGGATGTCCATGACTACGCCCGGTTCCGAGCGCTGTCGGAAACCCGACGGAGCTCTTGGCGTATCTGGCCCGAGGATCCTGTTACGGACGATCTTAGGTCTTTAAGCGCCAAGATGCGTTATCACGAGTTTGTACAGTGGAAGGCGGATTGCGCATTAAAGGAGTTTTCGGACCAAGAGCGTAGACTCGGCGGGGGACTCTACCTGGACCTCCCGATTGGCGTCCACCCCGATGGATACGACGCTTGGCGCGAACGCGATCTCTTTGTACACTCGGCTTCCGTAGGAGCCCCCCCCGATGCATTTTTCCCCGGCGGACAAAATTGGGGGTTCGAACCGATTCACCCGGATCGACTCCGCAGTCAGGGCTATCAATATTTTATTCAAAGCCTCCGCCACCAGTTGCGCTATGCCAAAATCCTTCGTCTCGACCATGTCATGGGATTTTACCGTAGATTTTGGATTCCCAAATCTCTCAGCGTCGCAGACGGACTTTATGTGCGGTATCCTGCCGAAGAATTTTATGCCATCATTGATCTAGAGGCGAGCCGAAGTGGCACTATCATTGTCGGCGAAAATTTGGGTCTGGTGCCAAAGCCAGTGGATGCGGCAATAAAGCGGCATCATTATCTTGGAACCTGGATTGTCCCCACAGCCACGACGCCACCACCAGACAACACCATGTCTCTTCTGAGCACGCACGACATGCCGCCCTGGGCGAGGTTTTGGCAGGACGCATCGGACAGCCAACGCCAAATTCTC
Organism: Bacillota bacterium; assembly: GCA_021806205.1. Lineage (GTDB taxonomy): Bacteria > Bacillota > Sulfobacillia > Sulfobacillales > Sulfobacillaceae > Sulfobacillus_B. The sequence goes on from JAJZXX010000187.1 coordinate 6,258, forward strand.
CGGGCTTGGCTCGGTGTTCGAGGTCTCCAATGCACCCCAAAACAGATCCTGCCCCTCCTATTAAATCGCATGGCGCAGTCAAAAAGTCCTTTGGTGATGGTGAACCTCGAAGATCTCTACGGGGAGACCCTGCCGATTAATGTTCCGGGTTCCGATAGCGAAACCAATTGGAGTCGTAAGATCCGGCGGGTCTGGGAAGATCTTAGCGATGACCCCGAGATTCATGCGTTATTAAAAAACCTAACCCGCCACCGCAATCCACCAAAGACAGGAGGTCACCTATGATCCCCAAACAGGAACGCCTAGGGGCCCATTACTTGGGCCACGGTAGCACCGCTTTCCGGGTGTGGTCGCCCAACGCCACCACCGTGGAGGTACATGGCTACCTTGCCAAAGGCGATCGTTTGGAGCCATTGACCCATGAAGGCCGCGGCTATTTCAGCGGAGTCATCCCCGGCATCGGGCCCGGCGATTCCTATCGGTTTCGCTTGGACGGGCGGGAAGAATTCGCCGACCCAGCGTCCCGCTGGCAACCAACCGGGATCTTTGGCCCGTCGGCGGTCATTGATCCGGATCAATTTGTCTGGCATGATGCCTTGTGGAGCGGACGCCGATGGGAAGATCTGGTGTTCTATGAAATCCACGTCGGCAGCTTTAGCGACAGTGGGCAATTCTCGGGGGTAATTGCGGACCTCCCCCGCCTGGCGCGGCTCGGGATTACCGCCATCGAGATCATGCCCATCGCGGCCTTCCCTGGTAAGCGCAACTGGGGCTATGATGGTGTGTTCCCATATGCACCCCAGGCTAGTTACGGCGGTCCCGAGGGCTTTCAGCGCTTGGTAGACGCCTCACATATGCACCACATCGCCGTCTTCCTGGATGTGGTCTACAATCACACAGGTCCCGAAGGGAGTGTGCTCGCCCAATTTGGGCCCTACTTCAATACCCATTACCATACCCCTTGGGGTCAGGCGATCAATTTTGATGGACCCCAGAGTGACGCGGTACGGGAATTCTTTGCACAAAATGCCGAGCAGTGGATTGTCGATTACCATGTCGATGGACTGCGTCTAGACGCGGTGCACGCCATTATCGACACGAGCGCCGAACCGTTCTTGCGAGAACTCACTGAAGCCATCGATGCGCTATCCGGGGACTATGGCCGACCGATATACACCGTCGCCGAGAGTGACCGCAATGACCCACGGGAAATCGTTCCCCGGGATCAAGAGGGCCTCGGCTTCTCAGGCCAGTGGAATGACGATTTGCACCATGCGCTCCATACCATTGTGACCGACGAACACGCCGGATACTACCAAGACTATGGGTCTTTACAAGCCCTTGCCGATGCGTTGGCGGAAGGATACGTTTACACGGGACAATACTCTTCATATCGCCAACGCCGACACGGGCGTCCCTTTATACCCCATGCCGTCGGTCATTTGGTAGTCTACGGCCAGAACCATGATCAGGTCGGCAACCGCCCCCAGGGCGACCGTCTCAGCGCCCATCTCAGTGACGACCAACTCCGTCTCGTCGCGGCCACGGTACTGCTATCGCCCACCATCCCTCTCTTATTTATGGGGGAAGAGTACAAAGAGTCGGCGCCATTTCCCTATTTCATTGACCATACGGATCCCAGGTTGGTGCAAACTGTCCGCGAAGGGCGCGCACGAGAGTGGGCCTACCTGTCGGAGACGGTTCCCGACCCGGCCGACCCACAAACATTTTTTTCGGCAAAACTCTCACCCCATCGCGAGCATGGACTATTCCACTGGTACCAGATTCTTTTAGCGGTACGCCGTGAATATCTCTGCCCACACCTTATGACGAACATTCACTCCACCAGCACCGTGCATGCGTCACAGCGGATGATCCAACTCACCCATGAGATGTCGTCGGGAACCTTTCAAGTGTGGCTCAATTTCTCGTCTGAACCCGCACCGTATTCCCGTGATAAGTCCGTCATGGTCCTAATCAGTTCAGCAACGCCGGATAGAGTTGGGACCCCAAAAAGCCCGCTACCAGTACCTTTGGAAGTGCCGCCCTTGGGGTGCCTGGTTACCTACCATGTTTAAGGAGGCCTCTAATGCCCAATCGTCAAATCTGCATCCATGGTCATTTTTATCAGCCCCCGCGAGAAAATCCTTGGCTGAACCACGTGGAGTGGGAGTCCAGTGCGGCACCTTATCATGACTGGAACGCCCGGATCGCCGCGGAGTGTTATGAACCGAACACCGCGTCCCGGATTTTAGATGGAGATAGCCATATTGTGCGCATCGTGAATAACTTTTCTCGCATTAGCTTTAACTTGGGGCCCACTCTGTTGGCTTGGTTAGAACGTGAGAAGCCCGAAGTCTATCAGGCGATTCTGGAAGCCGACGAGACGAGCCGCACCCGATTTTCCGGGCACGGTTCGGCGATCGCTCAAGCCTGGGGCCATATCATCCTGCCGTTATCGAATCCTGCCGACATCCGCACCCAAGTGCGCTGGGGCTTAGAGGACTTTCGGCAACGCTTTGGTCGTTCCGCAGAGGGCATGTGGCTGCCGGAAACCGCCGTTAACTCCCTCACCTTACAGGTGCTGGCCGAAGAAGGCGTCAAGTTCACCATTTTAGCGCCGCACCAAGCCTCCCGAATCCGATCCCTCAACGAGGATACCTGGAACCCGTTGCCGTCAGGCGGCATCGACACGACCATTCCCTACGAATGGCGGGCCGGACCCGAATCCCCGCCACTGGCTCTCTTTTTTTACGACGGGCCGCGATCGCAAGCGGTGGCGTTTGAGGGCTTATTGTCTGACGGTCAAAAATTTGCCAACCGGCTGATTGAGGGCTTGTCAGACCCTTCGCGCCCGCAACTTGTACACATCGCTACCGACGGAGAATCTTATGGACATCATCATCGATTCGGCGATATGGCCTTGGCATATGCCCTCGATTACATCGAACGACAGCCCGACATCTCCCTCACGAGCTATGGTGAATACTTGGCATCGACGCCCCCGGTAGCCGCGGTCGAAATTGTCGAAAATAGCTCATGGAGTTGCGCTCACGGGATCGAGCGTTGGCGCAGTGATTGCGGGTGTAAGATCGACCCCCCACGCGGATGGTCCCAGGGGTGGCGAGCTCCCCTACGCGAGGCCCTAGACGGGTTACGAGATACCATAGCGCCGCTCTTCGAGAAAGAAATCTCCCGGTATCTCGGGGATCCGTGGCAGGCACGGGACGACTATATCACGATCATGCTCGATCCGTCTTCGGGGCCGCGCGACGAGTTCTTAAAGGTTCACGCGCACCGAACGCTTACCGCCTTGGAACGGGTTCTGGTATGGAAATTACTCGAAATGGAGCGGCATGCGCTTTTGATGTATACCAGTTGCGGGTGGTTTTTCGACGATATCTCGGGATTGGAGTCGGTCCAAATTCTTCGCTACGCCGCCCGTACGATAGACTTAGCGCAAGCCGTCTTCTCACGAGATTTTGAGGAAGAATTCCTCGAACGTTTGGCTTTGGCACCGGGAAACCTTCCCGCCTACGCCAACGGAGCCCAAGTCTATCGGAAACTGGTACGGCCCGCCGCGGCTGATGCCGTGAAAATCGGCGCTCATTGGGCTATTCGCACCCTTTTTGAACCCGACCTGGACAGCACCGAGATCTATGGGTTTAAAACCCATGCCGATGAGATCCAGATAGCCCGGTCAGGTGCTACCAGTGTATTTTTAGGAAAGGTCACCCTTACCGATGAATTGACTGAAGAAGTCCTCCCCGTTCAATTTCTAGTTTTACATTTTGGGGATCATCACCTGACCGTCGGGGCTCGGATTGGGCAAAAGCCTTTTGCCGCCTTGGCTCATACGATCCGCCAAGCCTTTGATCGCGGCGACCTCACTGCCATCGTCCACCTAGTGGCCCAAGAATTTGCTCCCAACATCTACACCCTAGGACAACTATTCCCCGATGACCGCCAAAATCTTTTGGAGAAAATCTTGTCCGATAGTCTTACCGAAGCGGAGTCGACCCTGAGTCACATGTATGAACGCCATGCCCCGTTGGCCACCCTCTTGCAAAACGCCCAAATTCCGATCCCCAAAGTGCTGTCGTTATCGATCGAATGGGTGCTCAATCGGGATCTTGAACGATCCTTACGCGCACGTAAGTGGGACGCGGCCACCATCAACCGGATCCTCGACGAATCGCAGAATTGGACCGAACTCCTCAACGTTCCGGTGCTAGCCTTCACCGCCGCGGAAAGCCTTGCGGCCATGGGGCGCGCCATGCAGCGACAGCTTGGTAACCTTGAGCCGCTATTAACACTCAAAGAGGCTCTCGCTATCGCGGAGAGTCTCCCCCTTGATCTGGATTTACGGACGCTGCAAACCCTTTACTATCGCCTGGCCAAACGCACGGTGCAAGGAGCCGCGTCCGTCGATCTCAGTCCAGAATGGGTGCAACACTTTTATGCGCTTGCACCTTCCCTCAATATATACTGGGAGGCCACGCCATGACGACACCCCGGGCGACTTACCGATTGCAGTTAAATCAAGACTTCACGCTGGTGGATGCTGAGAGGTTGATCCCTTACCTCAAGCGATTGGGAATCGATACCCTCTACCTCTCTCCCATCTTCCAGGCGCGAAAGGGTAGCCCCCATGGATATGACGTCACCGATCCCAACGCCGTGAATCCGGAATTGCGAGGGAACCCTGCACTCGAGCATTTGTTCGAAAGTCTCAAGGCCCATCACATGGGGGTCATACTGGATGTGGTGCCAAATCACATGGCAGCCGACAGAGATAACCGCTGGTGGTGGGATCTTTTAGTACATGGCGAAGCCTCCCCCGTTGCAAGTTTTTTTGACATCGATTGGGAAGCGCCGGGTGCCAACCACCAGCTGGTATTGCCCTGCCTGGCCCACTCCTTCGGAGAAGTACTGGAGGCCGGGGCCCTGCGCATCGAACTCGAGAACTCCTCGGGCTTTGTGCTCACCTATTACGACAGACAGTTTCCCCTAACCCCCCGATCCTGGCGCCCCATTTTAGCCCAAGTGCTCCACTCCTTATTTCGCAGTGGTCAAAAAAGAGCCCGCTACCAGCTCTACGACCTTTGGCGCCAACTCGCCCATCCCGACACGCTTGACCGGTCGACGCACGCGGATACCCTCTATCGCTGGCGGTGCCAACATCCTCGTGCCATGCGAGACGTCCGCCAAGTGCTCTCCCAATGGAATGGGGTCCAGGGACAACCCCAGAGTTGGAACCGGGTAGAGCAACTCTTGCGCCGGCAACCGTGGCGCTTAGTCCATTTTACGCTCGCATCGAGTGAAGGTAATTACCGACGTTTTTTCGACATCAACGACTTACCCGCGGTGTCCATCGAACGAGAGACAGTGTTCGAACACGTCCAGGCTCTACTCCTGGAACTCGCTAAGCGGCCCGTGGTCTATGGACTCCGCATCGATCACATTGATGGCCTCTATGATCCCCAATCCTATCTACTGAAGCTCTTTTCCTGCTTAGAACGCGCCGCCTCCAACGACTATCTCATCGTGGAAAAAATCTTAGGACCCGGTGAATCCTTACCCCTCAGTTGGCCCGTTGCAGGAACGACCGGTTACGATTTTTTAAACGCCGCCATGACCGTACTTCTCGACCCGGAGGGCTTAACCTCTTTAACGTCCCTCTATAGCCGTTGGCACGATTCAAAACCCCCTGGCGCTGCCATCGATTGGGGAAAACAGCAAGTGCTTACCGATCTATTCCAGTCAGAGCTCGATCGCTTAGTACGGCAATTGTTGCCAATCGCGAGAGAGGACCGTTGGGGACACGACCTCACCATTTTGGAGATCAAAGGGGCTATCGGGGCGCTGACGCTGTCCCTTCCCATTTACCGGACGTATCTCAATCATGGACCCGTTTCCTCATGGGATCGCAATATCTTACACGATGCGATCCAACGCGCCCGCGAACAGTATGGACACCTTCCGACCGCGGCGTGGATCCTGTTAGAACGCGTGCTACTCCATGCCGAGGATCCGACCCTGACCCAAAAACAGCGAAAGGTTTTCCGAGACTGGACAATGCGGTGGCAACAGCTGACCGGGCCCATTCACGCCAAAGGATTCGAAGACACCGCCCTCTATCGCTACCACCGACTCACGTGCCTCAATGAAGTGGGGAGTGATTTGTATTCCGAAGGGCTACACCCCAAAACATTTCATGCCATGATCCGTGATCGACAGGCAACGCATCCGTTTACACTGAATACCACCTCCACCCATGACACCAAGCGGAGTGAGGATGTCCGCGCCCGCCTAGGAATTTTAAGCGAAATTCCTGCGCTTTGGCAGACAACGGTGACGGATTGGCACGACCGTGCCCAATCTTTCTTCGAAGTTGTGGACAACGTCCGGGTACCAGACCCGGCCACGGAATATCTCCTCTTTCAATCTCTGGTGGGTGCCTATCCGTTGCATCAGACCGAGGTTCCCAGCTTTGTCACCCGACTCCATTTATACATCGAAAAGGCGGTCCGCGAAGCAAAAATCTATTCCGATTGGGTTCATCCCCACCTTGGCTACGAACAAGCGCTCCACCGTTTTGTGGACCATCTCTTCACCCATAAAGACATGCAAGATGCCTTACATCCGTTTGTCCAGACGGTGTCATATTATGGCGCCTTAAGTTCGTTGTCCCAAATACTCTTGAAAACTTTGGCACCCGGGGTTCCCGACTTCTATCAGGGGTCCGAACTCTGGGACCTCTCCCTTACCGATCCTGACAACCGGCGCCCTGTCGACTTTTCCCGTCGTCAACAATTACTCGAGCAGATGACGACCAATCCCCCCTCGCTAGAAGATCTCCTCACCCATTGGGACGATGGTCGCCTCAAACTTTATGTCACCCACGAAGCGCTTAAGCTCCGTCACCATAACGCCAGACTCTTCGAGCACGGAACGTATCAAGGATTAGCGGCACAGGGGTCCCAAACCGATCACGTGTTGACATTTGCCCGACATCACGAAGATCAGTGGTGCATCGTGGTCGTACCACGGCACTACGCACGCCTCACCTGGTCTTACCACCCCAAAACCCGTCCCTCATCTCACGATATTTGGCAAACCACCACCTTGAATGTACCCGCCGGAGCTCCCCATCATTGGCGGGAGATCCTCTCAGGCCAACCATTACAAGCAGAGATGGGCCAGATCCCCCTCGCAGAAATTTTTTCGAGGCTTCCCATCGCCATCCTACGGTCCCAGCCAGGCTAACTTCTGAGGGTGACCTCGGAAACCCCCGCCTCGGCCTCGTAGAGGTCAGGCGGCGGGAAAGTTCGTACACCTTAAGGCGATACCGTCGCCATGCTTGCCAATGCGAGAATCGCCTCATCAGCGGTCTTTAGACCAACAGCGCCCGCCAACAGATCGGCCATGTCCACCACGCGAATTTGGTTTTCCACACCCATGGCGGTGACCGACGCCGAGAACATGGACACATCCTTAGGACAAGCCACTACAAAGAATGGTACATCCCCGAGCGCTAAGGCCTCACGAATTCGCTGGTTAGCCGGGCGATCCGTCATGCCGGTTTCATCCATCCAAATCCGACCTCCGCCAGCGCCGCAGCAAAAGCTCTGGGCCCCATGTCGCGGCATTTCCACTAATTGCACGCCCAGACGTTGAAGCAGTGTGCGCGGCGCCTTGACAATGCCGTTCCACCGACCAAGATAGCAAGGATCGTGATAGGTGGCACGAATCGGCACCGACTTGACCGCAATCCGCCCCTCGTCAATCCATTCCAGAAATGCCTCGGTATAGTGCCGTACTTCGGCGTGGAATCCAAACTTGCCATACTCGTTCTTCAAGGCATTAAGCGAGTGCGGATCGGTCGTAAAGATGCGCCGATATTGCGCGGCTTCCAGCGCTTTGATATTCTTTTGCGCCAACGCCTCAAATAGACCGTACTCACCCAAGCGCAGGGCCTCATTGCCCGCATTGACTTCAGATTCGTAAAGAATGCCAAAGTCAATTCCGGAACGCTCTAGAAGATGGGCAATCTGCTCTGTCAACCGCTGCACGCGGGGATCCCAAGACGCAAAGTCGCCTACAAACCAGAGCCAGTCCACCGGTTCGCGGCGGGCATCTTTAATTGCAATGTCGATATTTTTGGCCCAGGCGGGCCGCTTTCGAGCTGGCTGTCCAAACGAATTGCCCTGACGGTCCCACGATACCAACACCTTTTGCGCGTTGGGATCGATCACGCCATCCTCTAACAACGCGGCTCTTAAGCCCGCAATCTTCGGCACGTGCTCGATAAAGACCGGGCAAGCCTCCTGGCAGGCCCCGCATGTTGTACAAGCCCACAACTCTTCCGGGGAGATAACCCCTCCCGCTAAACTTGCCGTGTTGGGGTCGTCCAGTGTATTCTCCGCCATGCGTTCGTTTAACGCATCCCGCAGTTTCAAGATCACCATTTTGGGTGACAGCGGCTGGCCGGCCGCATACGCGGGACACACCGCCTGACACCGTCCGCACTCTGTACAGGTGTATAGATCGGCAATGTCTTTCCAATTAAAGTCGTGAAAATTCCGGATGGCCATAGTCTCGTCAATGGGCTCGGGCACCAATTCACCTTGGGGATTTAAATTGCGGATAAAGATATTGGGAACCGCCAGGAAAATGTGAAAGTGTTTGGAATAGGGTAGATAGGCCAAAAACGCGAAGACGACCCCGATATCGATCAGGTAGCCGAGAGCGTAGCCAATACTGGCCGCGGTCGGTCCCGTCCATCCAAGTGCCACCCATAACCGAGACACGGCAAATCCCAGGAAATGCGCCCGCGCCACGGGATCGGCAACATGAAAAACTTGAGGTGCCACAAACGGAAAGAAGGAGTCATGGATGACAATCCCGACAATAATTGCGCCAATCAGGCCCAGAATCAAATAAGCATCCTTCTCGTCCGATCCCTCAAATCGCTTGGGCTTTAGAATGATCCGGTTATAGAGGGCCAAGACAATGCCGACCGCCACCAGGATGACCCAGATGTCCACCAGCGGTGCCAGAATACGACCCACGGTAAATCCGGGAAAGAACACCTCGCCGACCGTTTCAACAATATCAATCAACAAAATGACAAAGCCACTAAAAATAAAATAATGCAAGGTGCCCGATAGGGTAATGCGAAACATGCGGCGGTGGAGCACCACATGCTCCACCACCGATTTGATCCGCTCACCCAGCCTATCCGTCCGGTTCAGGGGGCGTGCCGTTTTCATCACCGCCCAGATAGCCAGGAGGCGGCCTAAAAACAGGGCGGCACTTACCACAATCAGGGCCACCGTAACCACTATGAGGCCGATCCGCAGCACCACTACCCCACCCTTTCTTGGAGTTTTTCGGTGAGCGCCGGCATCAATTCGAGAATATCAGCAGTCGCTCCGTACTGTGCAACCTCGAAGATGGGGGCGCGTTCATCATTGTTTACGGCAATAATGAGTTCGGCGTCTTTCATGCCTTGCAGATGCTCAGGCGCGCCGCTAATTCCTAGCGCCAGATAGACTTTGGGTTTGACGGTTTGACCAGACTTACCCACCTGGCGCGAGCGCGGCAGCCACCCCGAATCCACAACGGGTCTCGAACAACTCACCACCCCATGCAAAGCCTCGGCGAGCTGGTCCGCTAGTTCAAGATTATCCGGGTCCTCAATGCCGCGTCCCACACTGACCAAAATATCCGCCTTGGTAATGTCCACATCTTGACCAGGCTCGGCTTCAATCACTTTCAAAAGTTCCAGACGGCTGGGAACGGGTGCCTCAACATCGCGAATATCGGGACTATCGGAGCTTTGGACCGGGGCCCATGACCCCGGAATGACCGTCACCACCGTGCCGGTCTTGGGCACTTCGATCTCCGACGCCAGTTTGCCTCCATAGACTTGGCTGGTCGCCACCAAAGTTTCGCCATCCAGCACCAATGCCGTACAGTAGGCGACCATCGCCACCCCGCGCCGCGCCGCGATGGCCGCGCCCAAATCCATCCCCATGGTGGTGTTGCCCATCAACACCAAGGACGGCTGAATTTCATCCAAGAGGTGGGCGATGGCCCGCTCATATGTCTCCGGATGATATTCGTCCACGCCCGGTCCTACGATAACGGTCGCCTCTTTGGCGGAAGCAGCTTTCACACTGTCACGCGCGGCCTCCCCAAGAACCACTACCGATACCGTATCGCCTCCTGTACCGGCAATCTCCTGAGCCTTGGTCAATAACTCCCGGCTCGCATCGCTCAAGGCCCCTCGATGGCTCTCCCCTATCACAACAATCCGGCCCATAATGTCTCAACTCCTTAGTAACTTTTTCTCCCCCAACACCCGGACGATATGCTCAGCCACGGTGTCGGCATCGTCGCCCCACATCTCAGCGTGGCCAGCCGCTTCGGGCTTGTACAGACGTCGCACCGTAAGCCCCGGGGTCGACGGTAGAACCACCTGGACTTCGTCAAGCGTGGCCGACTTTTGCAATTGGCGCACTTTGGCCACTGTCACGTAGCGGGGAGGCTTTCTGGCCGCTTGAATGCCCAAAAGCACCGGACTCGCTGCCGTGAATTCGGCCATGCGGCCGCCTGAATACTCCTGAATAAAATGCAGCTGGGCGTCCATCGTGTGCACCTCCCGAACGACCGACGCGTGCGGAATGTCCAGATAGCCCGCCAACAATCCGGCAATTTGGCCGTCAATATCGTCGATCGCCTGAACCCCTGTCAATATCAGATCAGGTGACTCGCTTTTGCAGTATTCGGCCAAAATCGCAGCGCGCGTGCGGTTAGTCAGGCGACGCGTGAAGTCGCCGACGATTTTGACCGCCCGGTCCGCACCTTTGGCCAAAGCCGTATACAACATCGTGTCTACGTCTCCCGTATCTACGGCTACAATCGTAACGTCGGCACCCGCTTCGTCCTTTATCAAGAGCGCCTCTTCCAGCGCCTGGTCATCCCATTCGCTGACCACAAAGCTGATGTCATCCACTAACAGTTGGCCCGCTTCCAGTTCCAGATCCTCCACCAGGTCCGGAACGTCTTTCATTAACACCGTGATCTTCATCGCATGTCCTCCTACACAATTACTGTCGCACCGGCCATCCTTGCGAGAGCACGAAGGCTACTTGCCCTATCAATTCCGCCTCGCCTATCTCGAATTTGCTCGCTTCGTGGCTTCGCACTTCCACCACCGCCAGTCCCTGACCATCCCGGATTAAAGGAACCGCGATCGACTGGGCTACCCCGATCCATCCCCCTTGATAGTGAGTAAAGGCCTTACTATCACCCGCGAACTGGGCGGTACGCTCGGCCGCCGCCAATCCGGCCACCGGGGCTCCCCAATCTACCAAGACCGGCCCGACCATCCCCGCCCCCGCCACGGCCCAGATGGCCTCACCCACCTTGGGACTCGCATAAATCGTCACACCGGTGGGATGGCCGAAACGGTGGTATAAGACGCCCGCTGCCCCGCACAATTTGGTCGTCCAGGGCGCTTTTAACTCCAAGTGTTGAGTGATGAGATCGACCACCAGATCATCGCCCGACTCACGCGTGAGCCTAAGGGTGTCCCGCCACAATCGGTCGGCATCAGAGGCCATTAAAACGTCATGACGACGTCCGCATCCGCCGCCATTTCATTGAGAGCCGTACCGCCAACCACACCATCGACCTCGATGAGGTCCTCGACCGTGCAATTATTTAGATCCAGACTAGGTGCGCAGACAAACAATCGGACCCCAGCTTCCCGCGCCTGATCGATGAAGAATTTTAGCGTCGAACTTTCGCCCGTGTCCTTAATGTAGAGATTTTCCGCCACGCCTTTTTTCAATAAACTGGTCGCCGTGATCGTAAAGACCATGGTGGACTCATGGTCCATCAATGCGGCCGTGGTCGCTAAAAAGAACGGTGATGCCGATCGTTCCGGCGTCTCAGTCCCATGCGTCACCAAGTATAAATATTTCTTAGTCTCCTCCGCCATGTTCTGACCTCCCTCCGTCCCGCCCTATTTGGTGCGGCGCAGTAAAAAGCGATAGACCTTGTCTTCGTGTTCCGCGGCTAAAAGCTCGTGACCGGTCGAATGACTAAACGCCTTGAAATCAGCCATCGACCCGGGGTCCGTGCAGAGAATCTCCACCACCTGCCCGATATCCACCGTCTTCAAGCCTTGCTTCGCCTTGAAAATGGGCATAGGACAGGCCAGCCCCTGGGCGTCGACGACCAACGCTACAGCCTCTGTCTCCATGAACTCTCACCTCCTTTCGTCAGGGATTCGGTGCCTAGAATCACTCCGGTGCACCCACCACCGACAGCGCCTGACCCGCCGCAAAGGCGGCTAAGATGTCATCCACGGTCACACCCGGCGCGTCCAGCCCGGTCCAGACACCCCGCACCGCAACGGTTAGTCCCTTCAGATCGACCGGCTTGCCTTTTAACGCTTGTTCTAGACGCTGTAGCCCATCGCGCGGGGTCACAAAGAAATCCCCCCCGACGGTGATGTCATCAATCAACCCCTGGGACTCGCGCCAAATGACACGCACCAATCCGCCCGGAGCTTTGTGCATCCCCTCGAAGAGACGCACATCACCCTTGATTTTGACGCCCGGTACCAGATATCCCTCGTTGCGGTATACGAAGGCGGGGTCAAAAAGGCGATGGCGGTAATATGCCAAACGCTCTTGTTCCGCCAGGGTCAGTCGCATGGGGATCACCGGTTCTTCCAGCAAATCCCGAAAAGCTTCCACAAGGAGTTGCGTGGCCTCGTCCCGGGAAGGCGCTCCATCGCCTAATTCCCGCTTGACGGTAGTCATGTAGTCGGTCAGCGAGGACACCATTTTGTCCCGAAACTTTTCCGACGGGACATTCAGGACCCGGGCCATGGCCTGGGTGTCAAAATCCATCATGATACTGCCCACCAACAGGTCAGCATCGCCGATCGTGCTAGCTCCCGTGCCGCCGATTTTGCGGGGTCCCACCACGATGTCGTTCACGGGCCGATGTAAGGCCGCGATGCCCATCTTGCGATAGGCGTTAACCGGGGCCGCCACAAACTTTCGGTATAGGGCGTCCACGGACGCGTGTTGGCGGGGCAAAATCAAATGCCAGAAGATTTGATCGTGGTCCAGCCACACGGCCCCGCCCCCCACCATGCGCCGTCCAACAGGAATATCGTGGGCGTCGCAATAGGGACGGTCTACTTCGCGATGGGCAACCTGATGATAGCCCACGCAGACATAAGGGCTCTCGGGGCTCACTGTGACTAGCGTGATGGGTTGATCGGAAGTCATGAGGTCGGCGAGGGCGTGATATACCGCCTGGGAGTCTTCGGCCGGCACTGTGCCTAAATTGATGTACCGCATAGGGCATCTCCTCTGAACCATACTGTATTTCCCGCGGGACGGACTAAAGATAAAATCCTGCATCGGGAGGGGTATCCCCCGGATCGGCTTGGTCCGCACATCGCATGCAGGTCAACCCCTCTGACTTCAACCTCAGGCGATACGCTACGAGCGCCTCCTCGCCATGCAAAAGTTCGGCGTCATCATGCCAGGACCCGTCCGGGCGAAATTGCACCAGCCAACCCGCACCATAGGGGTCCCGATTGATAATGGTGGGATCGGCCAAGACTGCCTGATTGGCTTGGCTCACTGTGCCAGCCAACGGCGACGGTACCGGACCCACCCATTTGGCGCTTTCGACCGTGGCTATACTTTTGCCGGATTCCACATGCTTACCGGCCCGGGCGCGCACGAAGAGAATTCGTCCGGCTCGCGTCTGAGCCGGGTCGGTCATCCCCATCCGAACCAGCCCCCCCTCCGCCTCACCGATCCACACGTCGCGCTCCACATCGAACCACAAGTCATCTGGGAACTCACAGGCAAACACGAACGCCATGAAGGCGCCTCCTTTTACGCAGCGCCTAACGCTGGCACTGGATGCCTTGGGCATCGAGTTGGGAGCGATAGGCTTCAATCCCGTCTGATCCATTGACTAACCACTCCGATCCGCCAGCCCAGTCCTCAGGGCGCACGCGGATGAGCCAACCCTCTCCATACGGGTCGTCGTTGATAATGGCGGGGTTCGATTTGACAGACTCATTAATAGCGAGAACTTCACCCGCCACGGGGGTAGGAATGGATCCCACCCATTTGCCGCTTTCCAGAGTGCCGGCACTCTTTCCCTGGGCCAACACCTTTCCCGGAGTTTTCAAATTCACCACCACGATCTTGCCAGCCAAGTTTTGAGCAACGTCCGTTATCCCGATCACGACGGCGCCGTCATCCTCGGGACCACGCACCCAAACGTGCTTTTGGGGCCAATACCAGAGATCGTCTGGCAAAAGGCAGCCGTTGACTTCACTCACCACACATCCTCCTACCTGATTCACTATTTAAATGTTCGCCGTCACTAAACCCATGGAATGTGCCAACAGTTCGGCAATGTCCAGTACTTTCAACTGACCCGCATTCCCGGTGTTTTTGACTGCATCCTCAAAACGCGACACCTCATACGGGCAAGTCACCGCCAGAATGTCCGCGCCGTATTCCACGGCTTCTCGAACCCGGCGTTCGGACAGACGCTCGTTAACGCGCTCGGAGGTAAAGCTGTCCATCCACATGCCGCCTCCACCGCCCCCGCAGCAATAGGAATTTTCCCGGCATCGTCCCATCTCCACCAAATCGATGCCGGGGATGGAGCGCAAAAGCGTCCGGGGCGCTTCGTACTCGCCATTGTGACGCCCCAAATAGCAGGGATCGTGAAACGTCACGCGCCGTTCAATGGCCTGTGACAGGTCCATTTCATCGATCATCGGGGCAAGAAATTGGGTGTAGTGGTAGGTGGGCCACTCGCCTCCATATTTGGGATACTCGTGCAAGAAGGCATTCAAGGCATGCGGGTCAGTTACCAGCAATGTCTTAAATTCATACTGGGACAGCGACTTGATATTGTCTTCGGCCAGCATTTCAAAGAGTCCCGACTCCCCGGCCATGCGCTGCGAGTCGCCCGAGCACTTCTCCTCATTCCCTAGGATTCCAAAGTCCACCTGCAATTGATGAAGGATGCGGGCCAGCGCCACCGACGCCTCCTTCCCGCGCGGATGATAGGCAGGATAGCATTCCACGAACCACAGAACATCGACTGGGCTCTTGTGTTGGTTCATAATGGGCACCGACACGCCGGCATGCTTGGACCACTCCTGGCGCTTACGCGCGGGTTCTCCCAAGGGATTCCCATAGCGAGCCGTATTTTCAAAGGCCGACAGCAACTCGGCCGGGGCATTGCCGTCCATGACGGCTCTTTCCCGGACAGCTGGCATGATCTCGATCATATTCACCTCTTTGGGACACACTCGTAAGCAATCCGAGCAGGTGGTGCACAGCCAGAGATCGGGGCTTTCAAACAATGACGCCCCAAGTTGCGTGCGCCGAAATACCTTTCGGGGTGAATAGTCGCCACCCGCTTCCTCTACCGGGCAGACCGATGTGCATTTACCACACTGATAGCAAAAGGCCAGCGACTCGGCACCGGGTATGGCGGTCACCTCATCTAGCACCGACAAGTCATACTCAGAGATGACCCGAGGCTCGAAGATTCGGTTCCAGTGCCCGTTTAGCTCGACACCGTTAACAACCGCGACCTCCAACTCAATTGGAGTGGCTTTTTGGGCCAATTTGGCTTCCCCCCCATCGATTGACGCCTAAAAGCGTACGGACCACCACGGGAAACGGTGGCAACACTTGGGTAAATTCTTCGGAGAGCTTCCAGGAAGCCATGGTAAACATGTACACGCTGTACACCACCGCCAACGTAACCATGGGGCGGAAAACCGGGGACAGGCGTTCCAGGGCTCGGGTGCTCTCCAACAGCGCGACCAGATATTGGACCGCATCAGACACACGAACATATGCCAGCGACAGCGTATCCTGTTTCAATGCCGCCGGATTGTCCAACACCAGGAGCAACGCGCCGGTCTCGGTGGTGGGGGTATACACCCACCGGGCCCACCAGACTGCCTTCGGATTGGCCAGATGGATCCAAAATGTCGCCCAGTCAACGAGCCATTTGGGAATATCCCCCCACGATTGAAACGTTTGGAGAACATCTGGGCCGTCGGCTTCTTTGAGGTGCGCCACCAAGGGATCTAACCTGGGTTCCCAAAGCTTGCGATCCTCTAAAGATAACCTTCGGGTCGCAGGTGCCCAATCCCAGAGTTCCGGCCACTGGGGAAACTCTTTGGCCACGCGGCGGCATCGTTCTTCCTGATCGTCCGATAACCGTTCCAGATATTCAGGCGTTAAAAACATCTCCGCTTTTTCAAAGAACTCGTTGAGCACTGCGGCGTCGATTAGTGGTGCTGTCACCATGGACCTCCATCAGGCAGAACTTCTTTTAAGGCGGTTAAGCAGTCCCACGGCCTTTACCGCTGCGGATCCCCCCATCGAAACGCTATCCTCAATATCTTTCGGACCAGCGGCCGCCCCCGCGACGAACACCCCTGGCACAGGTGTTGAGACGGTATCGAGCGGCTCACCGACGGTGGCCAAAAAGCCGTGGTCCTCAAAGGGCATGCCAAAGACCTGAGCCATTTCCACCGTTCCGCGGGATGGCTCCATGCCAACGGACAAAATCACCAGATCCATCAGAACCTCGACGGGGCGGCCCATGGTGGTATCCTCGCCTTTCATCAAGAGCTTGTCGCCCTTTTTTAAAATCTCGGTGACAATGCCGCGCACATAGTTCACTTTGTGTTCTTCCTGGGCCTTCCAGTACAACTGGTCCTCCCAGAACCCATACATGCGCATGTCAATGTAGAAAATGAAGACTTTCGCATTCGGAAGGAGTCGCTTCACTTCGATGGACTGCTTGGACGCAACGCCGCAACACACCTTGGAACACCAGCGATTGCCGATTTGGCGGTCGCGGGATCCTACGCACTGGATAAAGGCCACGCGCTCGGGCGGCTCGCCATTGGAGGGCCGCACGATTTTGCCGGTCTTCATCATGTGTTCCGCATCCACGAGGGTAATCACGTCCTCAAATTCGTAATACCCGTACAACTGCGTCTCGCGGCCCGGATCAAAGTGCTGAAATCCTGTGGCAACTACGATCGCACCCACTGACTCTTGTGTCTCTTGGCCGTTTTCACCGACCAAAGTCACTTGAAAGTCTCCCGCTTGGCCTTGGCTCTTGGTCACGCGGGCATTGTAGCGCACGTCAATGCCAGGGTGGGCCTTAATCCCTTCCAACATGGGATACATCGCCTCATGGGTTTCTTTGAGATGGGGTGTCAGGGTCGCGTAGTGATGATAGGGGGTTCCCCCGAGTTCGCCGGTTGCCTCGACCAGCAAGACCTCCGTACCCAGGTCAGCTGCCCCCCGGGCGGCTTCTATACCGGCCGGTCCTGCCCCGATTACTAACAGTCGATCGACTGCCATCCGTCGTCTGCCTCCTCGTCTACCTTAAAGTACGGACTCCCAGGAAAGATACTCCATGGAGCCTTGTTCAATCTGGGCCAGATCCTCCTGAAACTCCGTCCAGGCTTTCTCGGCGTCAATGCCAATTTTGCTGAGCAGCGGACGGTAATCCGTGGAATGCCAATGCAATTGGGCGACCCGATACGGGTGGGCACCGACCGCCAACGCGGCAAACTGGGACTCCGACAAAACCGGAACCCCGACTTTGCGGCCATGGGCTTGGGTCGCAAATTGACTCTTATCCAGGGCCGTGACGCATCCGGTGTCATGGGTCAGCACCACGTCGGGATTGGCTTCTTCTTTCATCACCTCGATTTTGCGCATGGTCGCAAAACTGCGAGTAAAGTCGCGCTGCACCAGAATGTGCCGGAATCCGAAGCCACAGCAGTCATACCACGTGGAATAGTCAGCGACTCGGGCGCCTAACTCTTGAACTACCGACGTGACAGCCGCCGTGCGTTGTCCTCCGTAAATCTCGGGATCGTAGATCGCATCCCCCGACTGCAGCTTGTAATAGTGGCAGGCCGGATGCACCGTCGCCGTAATATCAGATAAGTCATAGACAACTCGAGACTTCAGCTGATCGCGAATGGCATACATCCACTCGCTGTAATGCACCAACTCTTCAGGCATGACAAAGGGTCGGCCGAGCTTGGTGATGACTTCACGCACCTTGCGACGCAAATCATGATTGTGCACCAATTCATGGCGCACCTCTTTGTAGTGACCAAAACTGGTTCCACAGTGAATGATGGGAAAATAGCCGGTCTCGTACGCAGCGGAAAAGTTCCGCATCGCCACGGCGGCCTGCGCCACCTGATTCGATGTCGCCGACGCATAATAATTCCAGGCCGTACACGAAGTCTGGTCCCGGGGATCAAAGTAGTCATACCCGAGGAATCGATTGAGCCAAAATATCGAGGTCGAATACCCGGGAATATGTCCACACTGCCCACAGCTTTTGTGGTGCCAGGTCTTTTCGAAAGGAATCTTTTTGACGCGCCCGTATTTGGTGCGCGCCGCGTAGTAGGGTTCCGGCACCGGCTGCACGATCCATTCGCCTTCACGGGCCAAAGCCTGTACGGCTTCCCGCATATCCTCATCCGGCGCATTGTCGGGGTCTTGAATAAACGTTCTGGTGGTTTCCGGTTGAGTCCCCCGTCCCACCATGGGAATTTCCATCGGATTCATCAGCAATCCTCCTTGCTCAACACGTGTGCCCATCGATTTAGACCACAGAAAAACCCTGGTCTTCTAACGCGTCGTCCATCACCTCCTCCATGATGTCGTGCAATCCCTCATCCAGTTCAGAAATCATGTTCAGCACTCCGGTTAACTTCCAAATCGTATACAGTTCGAGCATGGTCCGCTCTTCCACCTGCCACGACAATCCGGTAGTATGCAGCGTTTCCGGGGGCAAGGCCCGGCGCCATAGGTCCAGGTGCTGAGCCACTTCCTTGACCTGAGGTCCCCAATCCGGGAAGGCGTCTTCTTGCAACATGTCGGGAGAGACTTGGGTACCGGTGGTCATAATCTTGTAGATAATGCGCGTATACCCTGCCAAGGCTTCCTTGGTGCTCCTTAAGCCATTGTTGACCGCGACTTCCCGCATAATGGTGATCAGCCCACCAGGATTGTTTTGACGCGGGCACCGCAGACAGGAAAAACATTGAGAGCAGTTCCAAATATCATCATTCATTTGTTCATAAAACATTTCGATGTCTTCGCGGGCCAGGGTTTGTGCGATTTTCCGTGGGGAGAAGTCGTAAAACCGTGCCGACGGACATGCCGCCACACAAATGCCACATTCATAGCACCCGTATAAGTAATCGTCAAACCGTTGATCGTGTTTCACTTGATCAAACAAGCGCTGTTTGTCTTCAAGCGGCACTTCGGGATATTGATTGGACAGCAACCGCCATCATCTCCTCCACCAGGTTGTGTGCGGCATCATAAGGGCGGCCCGTTTTTTAGGGCCGCCAAACCACTCGGTCAGATAAACAACTGAACGTTGGATTCCTTGGCAAAATCCAAGAAGGTAGCCGCTCCTACGACATCCTCCACGTCCGGGATGAGGTCGTCGCGCTTAATCCCGAGGGCATCCATCGACATTTGGCAGGCTACCATGTGCACTCCCATTTCACTTGAGGTCTGAACAAATTCTCGAATGGACATTACTTTCGATTTGGCAAACTGATCTTTCATCATGCCTGTTACCATTTTGGTCCCAAACGGAACCATGCCAGCCACTTTAGCCATGGCCGGCATGCCTGGATTGGACGATATAGACACCTCAAGCGAATCGATTTTGTGCCGATTAATGATATCTAATCCCCAGAAAGTGAAGAACAACATGACTTCCATGTCCATGGCGGCAGCCGCCGTCGCGAGAACAAAGGGCGGGTACGCCATATCCAAAGTCCCCTTGGAACAGACAATCGCTAAACGATCCTCCATCTTCTTGCCCCTTTCAACTCGAGGACACCGGTACGGGTATGGGTTTTCGTTCCCTATTCTATTCTCATCGTCATTCAATTACAATACCTTCTGGGAAGTCTGATAACGTGCCGAATCCGATAATTGCGCTAATTTGACAGAAGGTGGCGATTTTAGTGCCCGTTTTGCGTAAAGTGGTGCCTTTGGATGATTGCCTGGATCTCTTTCCCGGGATCGCCAATCAGTTGCACGACATCAACCGCGCGCTACGCAACATAAACTTTGGGAAGATGGACTACCTTCCTTACGATGAGTCCATTCCAGGTTATGTGCTGTCCATGCGCACCGAACTCATCCCCCAGGGATCCGGCAAGCCCCCCCAAATGGGCCATTGGCAATTGGAGGTGACGTGCGAGGACGCTTCCGGCATGTTGGTGATGAAGGGCAAGGCCCAAAAAGACCAGGAGCTAGCGGAAATTGTCTATCCGTGCGGGCCCGATGGCGAGAGTTCCCGATTTTTTTCATCAGACTAACCCACAAAACCCCGGATCGGTGCGACGACCCTTTCTCCCGAGTGCTACTCCGGGTCGTGGTGCGGTTCAGAGGTCACTTACGCCCGGGGGGGTACCCGATGTGACGATGATTCGCTATCATTGCCTAAAGGAGGCGCATGATGGACGAGGAGCAATTACGGCTGGAATACTGGGAGGATACTCGCTCTGATCCCGCCTATCCGCTATGGGTTATATTTCGACTGATTGGACACCAACCGGACAGTTACGACAGCCTCCCGTATCTTAGGCATAGCCAACGGGCATTGCCTGAGATTTTGAAGGCACTAGAGACCCACCCCCAGCTTGAAACAATCGCTCAAGATATTCATGTGTCTGCCGACGAACTCCATGCGTGTTTATGGTACGCTATATGGAAGATTGAACATCTAACGCCGCCACTGGATAGCCAAGCGTGGGACCATCGGGTCGATCAAGCGTGGCGAGATGGGATTCTGAGTCTTAAGAACAAAAGGAGTCCTGAATCCAATGACCTCTGAACAGCAAGCCTACTGGGATGTGGACGACCTCTTGCGCCGCTTGCGCCGCATCGAAGGCCAGGTGCGCGGCGTACAGTCCATGATTGAATCCGCACAATCCTGTCAAAAAGTGCTGATTCAAGTAGCCGCTGTGGAAGGCGCCCTGAAGCAGGTTTCACGCATTGTCACCGCTTGCAGCGTGGCAGAGGGCGTCCTACAGGCTCATGAATCGTCCGAGGGTCCCGAGGCCATCAAACGCGCCTTGAAGCAGTTGATTAACTACGCTTGAATAACGTATTCGTTGACAGAATAGACAGCACCACGACCCAGAATTGATGCGATGCGCTGCGCGCATCCCGTCCCTTCCTGTCCAGGATCGCATCCTCTTGGCCGTGTAGGCCCACTATAGAATATTGGGAATAATTCCCAGAGTGTGCACGGCAGAAATCTTCTGGGGGTTCAGTGGGTGGGATCCAAGCCTACGAGTTGGGGCGGGTCGGCGGCAGCTCGTCTTTAGGTGGCGGCTTTCGCCCGCTAAAAAACCCCGCAACAAATCCCAGCACCAAACCCCCGATGACAGGCTGAAACACGGTGGTTGGCGGTCCCACCCAGATCACGGTGCCACCCTCGGCAACCAAGATCGCCAACACGCCAATTGCAATAGTCCGTCCCAGGGGATAGGCTCCAAAAGGTCGGCGGGACCGACCCGCCACGGTCCCAATCACTGCGGAAGACATGGCAATGAGTAGGGCCAGCAGGGTTTTCACGCGACCACCACATTGACCAATCGCGCAGGAATGACAACCACTTTTTTGATAGCGTGTCCCTGGAGATAGGGGGTGAGGTCCGCGTGAGCCAAGACCGCTTGTTCGACGGCATCGCGATCCCAATCGGAACCCACCACCATACGCGCCCGCACTTTGCCATTCACCTGAATGGCAATTTCTACGGCATCCTCCACCAATTGGGCCGGATCAAAGACGGGCCAATCCGCCTCATGAACGCTCGTTTGGTGCCCGAGGTGCTCCCACAACTCCTCGGCTAGATACGGTGCCAGGGGTGCCAGCAATAAAACCAAGGTTTCCAAGAGAAACTGCCGGCTGTCCGGTGACACCTGATCGATCTCTTGATAGAGGGCGTTGGTAAATTCCATCAGGGCACTGACCGCGGTATTGAAGGCCCGCCGATCCCCTAAGTCCTCACCCACTTTCTTGATGGTGCGATGAGCCCGGCGATTCAATCGGACGGCCGCCTCCCTATCCGACCCACCAACCGCAACAGGACGCGTGACGAGTCGGAACACCCGCTGAAGAAATCGGTGGGCGCCTTCCACGCCATTTTTCGACCACTCAAAGTCTTTGTCGGGGGGAGCCGCGAACAGCATAAAAACCCGGGTCGCATCGCTCCCCCATTGTCCCAAAATCTCTTCAGGAGATAGAGAATTACCTTTGGACTTGGACATTTTAGCCCCCCCCAACACCACCATGCCTTGGACCAGTAGGCTATTGAAGGGTTCCTCGACAGCCACCAATCCGGCATCGTGCAGGACCTTGGTGAAGAAACGCGAATAGAGCATGTGCAAAATGGCATGCTCTTTGCCGCCCACGTATTCATCAACCGGCATCCAGTAGTCCACGTCTTTACGGTCAAAGGGTCGCTCGGATGTCTTTTCACTCGCATACCGAAGATAGTACCAGCTCGAGTCGACAAATGTATCCATGGTATCCGTTTCCCGACGGGCCGGCTGGCCGCATTGAGGACAGGGCACCTGAACAAAGTCCTCGGTTTGCGCCAGTGGCGAACCTCCGAGCCCCGTAAACTCCACGTTGTCCGGCAATAGCACCGGGAGCTGTTCGCGCGGCACTGCCACCGGCCCGCACGATGGGCAATGAATAATGGGGATGGGAGCACCCCAGTATCTTTGCCGTGAAATCAGCCAATCGCGCATGCGATAGGTTACACGCGGGCCGCCCTGGTTCGCCTCCTGGAGCGCCTCGGCAATAGCACGTTTTGCTTTAACGGACTCCATTCCGGTGAAAGGTCCAGATTGAATCAGTGTCCCCGCAGACAAAAAGGGCAGAACCGGTTCGTCCAAAGACTCCGGAGACACCACGGCAGTCACGGTCAGCCCATATTGATTGGCAAAGAGAAAATCGCGCTGATCATGGGCGGGTACTCCCATGACCGCACCCGTCCCATAGTCGGCCAGCACATAGTTGCCAATCCACACCGGAATTTTGGCACCCGTCAAGGGATGAATGGCATACGAGCCGGTAAAGATTCCGCGCTTTTCCCCGGACTCTTGGGTTCGTTCCATATCACTCACTTGTCGTTCGCGCGCCACAAATTCTCTAACGGCTTGGGCTTCTTGGCGCCCTTCAATCAACGGCTCGACCAGACGGTGTTCTGGGGCCAAGACTAAATACGTCGCGCCAAACAGCGTGTCCGGCCTGGTGGTAAAGACACTCACACTCGCGTCGACGGCTTCCAGTTCAAATTGGACTTCAGCGCCTTCGCTGCGGCCAATCCAATTAATTTGTTGGATTTTGACATCGGCGGGCCAATCCACGGCATTCAGCCCTTCAAGCAGTCGATCGGCGTATTGGGTAATGCGAAAATACCACTGGCGCAGATCGCGCTTAACCACCACGGAATCGCATCGCCAACAGCGTCCATCCTCAACTTGCTCGTTGGCCAGCACCGTTTCACAGCCCGGGCACCAATTGACCGCGCCTTCCCGCTGATATGCCAGTCCCCGCTCAAAAAACAACAAGAAAAGCTCTTGCGTAAACCGATAGTAGTCGGGCAGGCAGGTCGTCACCTCCCGATCCCAATCGAACGAGAGACCCATTTGGCGCATTTGCTGCTTCATGTAGGCAATATTAGCCAAGGTGGATACCCTGGGGGGGACCCCCGATTTAATGGCAGCATTCTCGGCAGGCAGTCCAAACGCATCCCAACCCATCGGGTGCAGTACCGTGTAGCCCACCATACGCCGATATCGCGCAATAACGTCCCCTAAGGTGTACACCCGCACATGTCCCATGTGCAAATGGCCCGATGGGTAGGGAAATTGTTCGAGGCAATAGTACTTAGGCCGGGTCTTGGAACACTCGGCCCGATATAGATTTCTTTCATCCCAGCGTTCCCGCCACTTCGCCTCGACGCGATCGACCGGGTAGTGGTCGGCCGCCTCCAATTGTTCTTTCATGCTCCTCATCCCCCATTAAAAAAGCCCCTAGTCTTCTAGGGACATGTGTTAACCCGCGGTACCACCCTGACTCGCTTTAAGGACGTTAACGGTGCCCCCGAGAGCTCCATCGCGCAAAAGGAAAGGTCTGGTTGGCTCGCACCCACCGCCAACTCTCTTGACAAAAACCCTGCCCGTCGGTCGACATCATCGCATCTTCGACGCATATTGTATTAGTCCTATTCTATGTGATTCGCCCTTCCAACGCAAACTCGCAGACCTTATCTCAAAACTCCGGAACAAAAAGTCCTTGTCGAAAAAAGGGATCCTTGTGGCCAAGTCGAATTTTTCTTCACACGGTGTGTTATTGATGCCCATAAATAGGGAAGCGATGTTGTTGGAGCAAATTTTTCTTGGCACCAATCAGTTATATCCGTGCTGGCAGGAACGGCCTGAGCTCGATGTGGTCTTCCAGCCTTTGGTGCACATTCCGAGTGGCAAGACATTCGGCTTTGAAGCGTTGAGCCGTCCACGTCTGGGTCGCGATCCCATCCCCGTCAATCTGTTACTGGAGTCGGCATCCCGGTTCCACAAGTTGTCTCAGTTTGACCGGGTGGCTCTGCCGCTCATTCTCAGGAAAGCTAGCCAACTAGGTTTGTCCGCCGACCAAAAGTTATTTGTCAATTTCTCCCCGTTCACATTGAGTGATCCTGATTTTATTTTTAGTGCCCTCGCCGCACCTTCGGTTCACATCGCCCCCGCGCAATTGGTGATCGAAATTTCGGAGCGCGAGGCCTTGCCAAACACTGATTTGGTACAACTTATCGGACCGTACCGCTCGGTGGGTATCGGTATCGCTTTGGACGACTTTGGCGCCGGATATTCGGGATTGACGCGGGTCGTGGATGTAGTGCCCGATGTCGTCAAAGTGGACCTGAGTTTAGTCCGTGACATTGACAAAAACTCGGTGAAATTTGCCTTAGTCGAGAGCGCGGTGCAATTTGCCGCCAGAGCCGGGAATCTGGAAGTGCTGGCAGAAGGTATCGAATCCCAAGCCGAATTAATGACACTCTATGAGCTCGGGGTGACACTCGGCCAAGGCTATTTGCTGGGTCGACCGAATCCCCGTTTGACCGTGGCGATTCAGCCGATTGCTCTTGACCGTTTGGCCCGTCGGCTACCCGGATCATCCGAATTGCTGCAAGCCTTTATTACCACCACCCATCGCATGATTGACGGCGCGGGCATCGGCGACGGTCTGGCGAGTCACGTGGTGCATTTGGCCGCGCGGCTCACAGCCGCCGATCAAGTGGCACTGTGGAAACTCTCCAGCACGGACCTGGAGGCTGACTATGCCTTCCCAGCCTTGCCCGCGCGGTCTCAGAGATTTCCGATCAATCCGGGTTCCCCTGTCTTTCGAGCCGTCACCGAACGACAGACCATCGTCCTGCAGACCCCCGAGGAGTGTGCGGACAGCGCCCTGGCACAAGGTCTGGGCATGCGGTCGCTCTTAATCGTTCCGGTCACGGGTCGCTTCAAGACCCGTGCTTTATTAACCGTGGCGTTTGCCCGGCCGTCCCAGATCCGCCCCCAGGAAATTCAAATCACTGAAAGCCTTGGCCGCCTCATGGCCTTAGTCACCACTATGCCGACCGTCTCAGACGACTTCCCCGGTTTCGGAGAACCTGTCTTCGAGGCGATGGCCAGCCTCATGGCAGGTGCAGACCTGACGGCCCTGTTGGCCAAAGTCATGGAGGCTGCCCTGTCCGTCAGTGGAGGCCATATGGGCTACATAGGGGTTCTCACGCCGGACAGTCTTCATGCCGTCACAGCTGACAGCGAAACGTTTGATATTGCGAAATCGGACCTTTACGATCCCGCGACGGATGTGGGTGCAGGTCCCATTGGCCGGTCTTTGCGTGAACGGCGCACGATCGTGATCCAAAATATCGCCGATGATGCCACTTTAGACCCGTGGCGGGCAGATTTCGTGGCAGACGGCATCAACGCGGCGCTAGCTATTCCCCTCATGTCAAGCGCAGGCACCCTGGGGTTGCTCAAGGTCTATCATAGCCACAAAAATGGATTCGAATTGGGCCGGGTGCATCGGTTGGAGGCTTTAGCATCGTTGGCGACGGTTCTCGTGGAGCGGTGGCAGCAAGCACATTCCTGAATTCCATCTCGCGGCACCGTCGTCCGTCTTGGGGTGTATGGAGGAGGCATATGTCGGGCGCTGATCGGCAGCGTCACGTTTGTTTCAGGAGGGTCTGCACCGCGCTTTTAACCAGACTGCCGCGCTCCCTGACGAATGTTGTGAGGTTGTAGGCCGCTCGGGTTCCTCGAGCCGGTGGCGTGTCATTCGCTAAATCAGGCATGACTCTAGGAGTTATTGAGACCATCAACGACAACGATGGTCTCACTCAATCATCGGCACTTCATCACAGATTGACGGTCCCCTCATCGCGCCCAATGCTGTCAGGTTAAGCAAAAAAGATGATTTAGTCCTCATCACCACGTGTGTTTAATGTGGTTTCTTCCATGCGGGGTTCTGTCTGTTTCTCGATATAAAAGCGTGAGAAGGTATCCACCGTCTGATTTTGACACGATGGGATTCCCCTGAGGGGAACTTGTGCGCAAGACAGGCTCACGGAATAGCCGAAGCGGTCCGCGCCGACATGAAACGGCTAGAGCGGGCGGCGTCGGTTTTGTGCGTACTTATTGGCTTTCTTGCCCTGGTGCCGCGAGGCCGACCGGCCTCGGCGAACCGGAATTACGGCCCGCTGCACGTGACGGACAATGCGTTGGAAGGCCTGATCCCGGTGCGCCCCATCGGGTTCCAGGAGGGCTTGAATCAGCCGATTTTTGATTGTCCCCCCCAACACGTTTCGGTTAATCCGGTATTCCCGCTATTGATAGGTCTGAGGGGATTGGCGCAGGCGTTCGTTGGCCTCGGCCTGGGCGTCTTCCTCGACGAGGACGGCCCAATTACTGAGAAAGGTGGTCGCGGCAAAGTCCTGTTCGACCACCACCGGAGTATGGCCGGAAAAGTTTTCGATTTCACATTTGTTCTTGAGATCAGCATAATGCGTTTTTAGGCCCCACCGTCGAAAATACCGGGAGAGCGCCTCCGCATACGGCAGTTCCCCGGGTGTCAG
>JAJZXX010000251.1 GCA_021806205.1 Bacillota bacterium
GGGCGGACACGACGTCGCAGCCGGGCATTCTGTATTTGATGGCGGCGCTCATCTATCTGATTCTGAGCTTAGTGATTGGGCGGATGGGGGCCGTGCTGGAGCGGCGGGCCGCCGCCTATCGCTAAAGTATCGCCTCTTCATGGAGTGAATCGCAACAATGTAGCCGGAATAGGCCGATGAAGTAAGCTGAACCTTCCCAGGGGCTTTAAAATCCGGGATTTTAAAAAACGTGCACCGTAACCACTGGTCCCTCTTGGGGGGCCTTCCCGTTGCGGCTTTTGTCGGCGCCCCGAGCTTCTATGTCCAGATTGTGACAGGTGCGGTGCTTAATTTTATGTACCGGATCCTCCCGTGTGGGGCTCTGCCCGACAGTTTTGGCAACGACATCCTGATGCGGTCATGATAGCGAGTCTAGCCTTTTGATAATGGTCAAGTCCACGTTGGCGATGGCGGCGTCTGATGTATAATCGCAACGCACCCTAATGCATCGGGCGTGCTATCGTGAATAGGTATCTCGAAGGGACTCTGGCCTATCTCAGACCCTGGGAGCTAGAGGATGTCGTCTGGTTGTATCAGGGCGTCAATAACGTGCAAGGCCGAAGACTGACGGGTACGCCCAGCGCATTTAGTCGGGTTCAGACTGCGGAGCACATTGAGCGGCAGTCATGCGCTGGTGGGACGACTGATTTAGGCGCTCACAGCGCCCGATCGGGATCCTGCGTTGGGCTACCGCGTGAAACGCGGAACGGATACGGGACTGCCGAATTGATGCGGCTTGGGCGTCTCAAAACGAATTTGCACGGGTAGGAGGGCATGTTGAGCATGAATTACCGGGAGATTAACGCATCTGTTGTTGACGGGTGGGTCGAGGGCGGCTGGGAATGGGGGACGCCGATTTCTCACGAAGTCTATGTGAAGGCGACCGAAGGTGAGTGGAATGTCGGACTCACCCCGACAAAATCGGTGCCTAAAGAGTGGTTTCCCGATTTCACCGATTCAAAAATCTTGGGTCTTGCTGCAGGTGGCGGACAACAAATGCCGGTATTTGCGGCCCTAGGTGCAGAATGTACCGTGATGGATTATTCCCAAAGGCAGTTAGACAGCGAATTCACGGTGGCCACACGGGAAGGATATTCCATTCGAATCGTTAAGGCCGATATGACACAACAATTTCCGTTTGAGGACGCGTCATTCAACCTGATCTTTCACCCCGTCTCCAATTGTTATATCGAAGAGGTATTTCATGTTTGGACCGAGTGTCATCGCGTGTTGAGGAAAGGCGGTCTACTCATTGCGGGCATGGACAACGGCATAAACTACATATTTGACGAGGCGGAAACCACTCTCAAAACCCCACTCCCCTTTAACCCGTTACGCGATAGCCGACTCTATCAGGAGTGTATGGAGAATGATCTGGGAATTCAATTCTCCCATACACTTGACGAACAGATCGGCGGACAATTAAAAGCAGGCTTTCTTTTGACGGACCTTTACGAGGATACCAATGGTATCGGCCGATTGCACGAGTATCATGTGCCGACGTACATTGCGACTCGATCCGTTAAATGGTAATGCGTTTGCGATAATACTCTGCTAAGTAATCGTTGCCGGCCACGGCACGGCGCATATCCCGGTCCGTATTTTTTGACGGTTGAACATCATGCGGCAGACCGGGAATGTTCCCGAGTTTCTTGGGGCATAGGGATTGCGAGGCACCGGGCCGGCGCAATCGACGCGATGGCGTGGGCCTTTCCGTCCCCGCGGCATTACGCCTTAACTTGCGCAAGAAAGTCGCTTTGACCAGGACAAATGCCGCCTCATGTCATATGAGACGGCGTTGGCAGGGTATCGCTTACTTTTTGGTGAGCACCATGAGATTGAGGTTCCCGTCCCGCTCCCGGATGACTAGTACCCGGGCACCTGGATGGATGTCTTTAAGCTGAGGCGCTTTGTGACCCATCCAGCGCACCTGGGCTGGATGGTTGAGCGGGATGGTTACCGTGCCGAGATGGTTGGTGAGTGTCAGATCTTGCGGTGAAATTGCGACGACTTGTCCCGCGGTGCCTCGCTCCAGGGCACGGGCCCATCGCTCCATATGGTCAGGCCATACCATCAGTACATGCCGGGTCAGCGGATCGAGACTGGCGATGACGTTCTGACCGGGGGCGAGTGCGCTTAAGTGTTGGCGCAGATGGCCTGGAAGATCTTTGAGGGAATAGGTGAGGGTTCCGTAATCATCCGATTTCAGGGTGAGTGCATTCGCCGACGCCGACTGAACCGTTGAGTGCGCCATCAGCGGCATCGCCGCGACGGCGCTGGCATCCACCTGGTGAGGACCGATGGCGGACCCAAAAACTAGGACACGGTCCCCGGAATGCCATTGCGTCATCCCCAACAGTTCTGGATTGGAACCCGTTAACGTGGTGGTGCCGCTGCGCTTGGAGGTTACGGTCCAGGTGGACCCGGACTGTGCCAACTTGCCATAGATCTCGGGGTGAACGACCACCAAGGGACGGATGTCGGGTTCTTGGAAGAGTGTCACCCGCTCTCCGGGCCGGAGAATTCCCCGGGTCGCCGGGTACATAGCGGCTTTAACCCCAATTTGGCTCATTGCCAATTTTTGTTCCACGCCTTGAGCATGCTTGACCACAAGCGTGGTGGGTGTTACGGCGCTCACCGTTTCCGTACTAGTCGGCCAATGGGAAATCGGGCGTACCTGGGCGGACGCGGGCAGCGATATCGCTGCGCTCAAGGCGGTGGTGGCAACGAGTATCAGCCAGTGAATTTTTGTCATGCGCTACCTCCTCGTAAAGTGGATTGGGAGGTAGTATGTCCCGATTCGCGGAGAAAGTTCCATCCCTGCATAAGATTGGGCTTAGGGTTGCAAGGGTTGGTCCGAAGCCAGAGGCAGGCTGACGTCAAAGCGGCAGCCGTGAGGGGAGACGGGGGTCACTACAATGTGGCCGTGTTGTGCCTCAACAATACTGTGGGCGATGGATAGGCCCAGACCGCTGCCGCCGGAACGAGACGTTCGCGCGCGATCGCCCCGATAGAAGCGGTCAAAGATGTGCGGCAGATCATCGGGGTGGATGCCTGGGCCATTGTCTTGGACGCGAATCACGGCTTCATTTTGCTGCTGGAAAATGGTGATGCGTACTTGGGTGTCCGCCGGAGTGTAGCGCTGCACGTTGTCCAAGAGGTTGACCAGCACTTCGGTAAGGCGGTCGGGATCCACCGAGGCCACCATCGGCCCGGCGTCAATCGAAACTTCCCGCGGCCTCACCAGATCGCGAATCTCAGGGGTCAGTTCCCGAATCCAGTGATGAAGGGCCAATGGAGTCAGCGAGATTTGTGCGCCCGGCGCACTATCCATGCGCGAAAGGGTCAAAAGCTGATGGACCAGCCGTCCCATACGCTGGCCTTGGGCGCGAATGGCCGCGAGCCCCCGCTCTTGTTCTTCGGGGGTTAACTCACCCCGTGACATCAAATCGAGAAAGCCGGTAATCGCAGTAAGTGGTGTGCGCAACTCATGAGATGCATCGGCGACAAAGCGGCGCATTTGATCAGATAGGGCCTTTTCTTGGGTGAACAGTGTTTGAATGGCTTCCGACATGCCGTCGATGGACTCACCCAAATCGTGCAGCTCTAACGGCGCATCGTCAATCCGGGTGGTGTGGCCGAATTCGCCGGCGGCGATCCGCTGCGTGCTTTCGCGGATTTTCTGCAGTGGCACTAAAGTTTGGCGCACCGACAGCGATCCCAGCCAGCCAGCCAGAATGAGCGACAGGGACGCCAGAACCATATAGAGCTCCGCGTCACGACGCAAAATATTGTGGATAGGCCGCGTTGAAGACAAAAGCCAGACATAGCCGCTCGGGTAATATTTATTACCAATAACATGGTCGACCACCACTCGCCCTTGCCACAAGAAATATGGCCGATTGTAAAGGGGGGGGATACGGGAGTGCAAAGACGCCGACTTGGCAATGATTTCCCCCAGCCCATTGGTGATGACCACATCCACGCCCGGCGCCCGCAGTCTTGAGACCAATACCTGGGCGATATGGGCGAATCCTGCGATGCCGTGTGACGCCAGATTATGATGGACAATCGGGGTAAGTACATAAATTTCGTGAAGCAGAGTGCTAGCAGTGGAGGAGAACAGTACTTGGCGCAGGATTAAGTACTGACTAACACCCACCACAAAGAGCAACACGGCCAATAGTATGACCTGGCGCCCGATCAATTGGTCTAAGAGGGTGCGGCGTTTGGTGTCTTTCACCGCTAGTCTCCGAGCCGATAGCCAAACCCTCGTACTGTCTGGATGAGCGATTTTGCACGATCGTGGATTTTGTCGCGCACGGAGGAAATGTGAACCTCTACCAGATTATCGTCGCCGGGGAAGTCATAACCCCAAACATGCTGCAAAATTTGATTTTTGGAGAGCACCCGACCGGGATTCAGCAAGAGATAGCGGAGGAGTTCATATTCTTTGGCGGTTAGTTGGATGAGCGCGCCGTGGGCCGTGACCCGGTGGCTCACGTCGTCCATGCGAATTTCTTGAAATTCCCATACACGGGTTTCATTGGTGTGGATGCGCCGTAGACCGGCATTGATTCTGGCAACTAATTCGTCGAAATCAAACGGCTTGATCAAATAGTCGTCAGCTCCGTCGTCAAGTCCTTGAACCCGGTCACTGACCGCGTCGCGCGCAGTCAGCATGAGAATGTAAAGGTTGGGATCTTGACGCAGCCGCCGCGCCAACTGAAATCCATCATCACCGGGCATCATGATGTCGACGATGGCGGCATGCGGGGAAAAGGCCCCAATTTGCTCGAGGGCCTCTTGGGCGTCGGCTGCCGTTTTGATTTCAAATCCGCGGTGGCCGAGGCCGATCGCCAGCAAATCCCGGATGGACTCTTCATCATCCACGACCAAAATACGCAGTTTGGCCGCCATTACCGCGTCTGATCGAGCGGATGTGAAGACATGAAGTACTCTCCCGTATCCCACCCGGCTCGTGCAATCACCCGATCGAGTAAATGCCGATCTTGGTCTAGCCATTCGACTTCGTGAGCAAAGTCGGGGGCGGGGTCGGGTAGGAACTCGCGAAAGTGGGTATGCAACGAAATCCGCACGTTAAGGTGAGCTGCGACCTTGTTGGCCTGATCCACACTGAGTTCACTAAATGGTTTTTCTTGGCCCAGCACGGCCGCTGTAATATCTAATTCATCCACAAAGTTTTTCGACTGGACGGCATGATATTGGTCCACTAACTCGTTCATCCGGTGTTCTTGATTCTGTGTGATCGACCGATCCGGTGCGTAGCCCCAGGAACGCAAGAACGGCATGGTCATCCTCCCCTAGTCAGCGGCCTTGATCGGCCACCCTTCTCATCTATTGTGCTATTTCCCGCACCCTCTGTCTAGTGGTGAGACTTTCAACCCAAACTCTCGGGTTGGGATAGTGATGAGAACCCAGACAGTGGTGCTGGTGTCTCTTAAGGTTGAAACACCCGCTTAACGATTCCGTCAGCGCGCTTGGAAAGCAGTCGGTACCCTTCTTCAGCGTCGCTTAGGGGCATATGGTCACCACCCGTCCAGAGTGGACTTCACCACGCGAGTGGGGTCCTCGGTGGTTTGATTAGGTTTTTCTACGGCCGGATTGCTTTGATCCAAGGCCTAAAATCCCACCGCATCAATCGCGGCGCCTGCCCCGTCCAAGGCCTCCGGGCCTGGATATAAGCGGACTCGACGTAATTCCCGGATTTGTTCATCGGCTTGCCTGTTAAAAAGTTTATGGGGATTGCACCTAAATCTTTTGCTAGGGACACTCTTTCGGGGACCTGGTCCACGCAAAATACCCGGTCCGCTCCCCGCAAGGGCGCTAAGGACTGTAAAAAGCCCAATCGGGCCAGCGCCAAAGATGGCGACGGATGGGGGAGCCTGGACACGCGCCAAATCAGCGGCATGCCACCCTCCTACGAATGAATCGGCCAACATGAGTAAGTCGTCTTCGTAGCCATCTAGGGGGCTGCCTGGCAGTGGAATGCAATTGGCGTCTGCATAAGGCGCAACAACCGACTCGGGGTGTATTCCGGGAAAATGGCCTTTACCTCAAACGCTGCTCCAACTCGCCCGGGCCTCCTGCTGAGGCACTCGGCGATTTTGCCTTGGGCACCTTTGACGCGCCCACCCCAATAGGGGTGGGCAACATGAGTACCCGATCCTGGAGAAAACCGTCGTTTCTTGCAGGGAACACCTGCTTTCTTGACGAACCGTTACGTCTATTGTACGCTTGGCCTATGGAACCTTCAAGCGACTATCGAACCGGCAGACATTGTGTCTTCAACCTGCATGTGGATTTGGTCTTTGTGGCAAAGTATCGGCGGTTGGTCTTCACGAAAGAAATCCTCGAGGACTTGCGGACGATCTTTTCCGATGTGTGTCAGGACTTCGAAGCCACCTTGAAGGACTTCGACGGCGACCGGGATCATGTGCATTTACTGATCACATATCCGCCGAAAGTCGCGATTTCTCGACTAGTCAATAGTCTCAAGGGTGTTTCATCCCGTTTGATCCGTAAGAAGCACTATCCGAGCATTGAGCGGGCACTGTGGGGTGGCAGCCTCTGGTCGCCGAGTTATTTCGCCGGATCGGCTGGTGGAGCACCCCTGTCGATCATCAGGCAATTCATCGAGCAACAAGACACCCCGGATTGACACTTACGGGGTCAGCGCCTTATGACCGGAGGAAATCCCCCCTGAACGACGGAGTTTTGCGGCCGCATCTGATAAGCTACGGCTTTCATGCGGCCATCTTCTTTTGGCTGGGTGCCTTTCGCCTATACCCATGCCCAAAAAAGCTGGGTGGTTTATGCTGGCCGGGGTATGGGGGCCGCGCGATCAGAATATGCCCCGCGGCGGTAAATGAGAATGCCCTGGAACTCGTCCTGGGCATCCGTCTCAAGGTATAATAAACGTAAACCCCAGAGGGGGTGCGTTGATGGCATTGTCAAAGGCTCGCGAAGTCCTGTGGTCGGTTGTGCAGGACCTCCCCGACGACTTGGTGGATGAGGTGGCCGAATTCGTGCAATTTCTCCGCCTGCGGCATATTGTTGCGGACACGGCCATTCTTTCGGAAGCTGCGCTGGCGTCTGCGGCGCTGGCTCCAGACGAGGATGAGGCATGGAAAAGCTTGTAGAGGGCGATACCGTCGTCGTGTCCGAATTGGAAACTCGCGAACGAAGGTTGGCGGGGCATGCGTACCGACGATTGGAGGGTGGATCGTGACTCATGGTTCTAATGGATCGCCTTCGAGGCGTAAAAAGGCGGGGAAGTTTCAGAGTACCGGATCGGGGCCGAGGACCGGTAGAATAACAACAGCAGCATCGGAGTGGGAAACGGTACAGGCGTGCATCAATAGTGATTGGGAAACGCAGGGGTTAGCAACAATCCATCTGCTGCAGCGCCAGCGCAATGCTCTCGGTCAGTTTCGTCTGGCTCGATTTTTGGTTGATGTGCAAGATGACGGGTTAAAGGAGGCGTCGCTTGATCTCGGCGTGCCGCCTAACACGATGGACCTCATTGTCGAAACATCCCAAAAGCACCGCGTGGCGGTTACTCCATGCCCAACGGATTTGGTGCACCAACTGGTATTGGGTGGCATCGTGTGGGCGCGCCTACAGGAGACTCGTATTCCCGCTGAGGCGCTATCCACCGTCGACGCAGTATGGGGCAAGATGCCTGACTTGGGCGACTCCCAACTAGGGATGTTCGGACAGCGAGCCGATCCGAGAGTTCCGGTGGATGGCGATTTGCCTCTGCCGTCCCAGAAACGGGCCAAAGCGAAGAGTGCATCCAAGGCGCGTCGTCGAGTCGGTCGTTCGCGCCAGATGACGGGCGCGATCATTCCTTTTCACGAGCTCTTGCCCGATGTCAAAGACGGCCTCACCTTGATGGTTGAGGGGGACCATGACGTACCGGACGGAACCTATGGCTTTTATGAAGGGTATTGTGGGGACATCGATTGCGATTGCCGGATCATCTATTTGTTTGGGGTATCGGTGCGGCGCCCCCAGTCAATCCTGGCCTCGATTACATTGGGGTTCGAGTCCGAGACCTTCTATCGCGAGTGGATAGGAGGAGGACCCGATGATTGGGTACAGTCCCTCAAGGGACCAGACTTGATGGCGATGGCGCCCCAAAGTTCCATTGCGGCCGGCCTGTTACGATTGGTGTCGCCCTATTTGGATGAGCGGCGCTTGAACCGTTTCAAGCAGCACTACTTTTTATTCAAAAGAGTCTTGGCTCAACAATCCGGGGCGCCCGAGTGAATTATGGGGTGCGAGTATGGCCATTGGGCCGGCCGGATGACAACGGCCCGGATGCAGACGCGTAAGGGGTGGGGACTAAGCTGTGCCCAATGGGTCGCGCTGGAAGCGTGGCGCCGAGGCGTTCGTGGAGAGCTTTCGTCCATGATCGCAATGTAAGGCACCAATCGCGAAGATCTGGAGATCCTGCCAAATGCTTGGGGAAATACGCTACATGGCGCGGAACGTCTGCCCGGACGGAAAATCCGTAGGGGGACGGCGGCGGGGGATGTTGAACACCGAGAGTCGCGGCCGTTATTGTTGTGACATGGAGATAGCTGGGCAAAAGCCAACGACGGTCGCTCGTTGTGCAAGCGGTCCATACGTCACTAATTGTCATAAGTCAGCAACAATCTTTGTTGAAGACCTGCGAGTGGATCGGATCGCCCCGGCTTTTTTGTTGGCAGAGGGTCCGCTATACTAATTGCTGGGACATTCCCACAAATCTTGGGGGAGGGACGTAACGTGGCTGAAAAGCGTGATGTTCGGGATCTGAAGTCGTCTTGCTTAACGATGGATGGCATTAGCAAGGAAGAAATTGACCAGCATTATGGGATTTTGTACAAGGGCTATGTGAACAAGCTGAACGAGATTCGTGGCAAGATGGAATCGGTCGACTATGCCGCGGCTAACCAATCCTATAGCGAACTCCGAGGTCTGAAGACGGAGGAGGTCTTTTGCCTTAACGGAACCAAGCTCCATGAGTGGTACTTTGACAACCTCGGTGGCCAGGGAGGACAAGCCACGGGGCGAATCTTAGAACTCATTAACCGGGACTTTGGCTCCTATCAAAAATTTGAAACGGAGTTCAAGGCGACTGGTCTGGCGGTGCGCGGCTGGGTGGTGCTCGCTTACGATCTGGATGACCAAAAACTCCACATTTACGGGCAGGACGCCCACAATGTGGGGGTGCCCTGGGGAGCCTATCCGCTGCTCATCCTGGATGTCTATGAGCATGCCTACGGCATAGACTATGGGGTCAAGCGTGCTCCCTATTTAGATGCTTTTATGAAGAATGTGGATTGGAACGAGACCAACGCACGGTTGGCCAAGTACCATATCTAGTCGGACGGCGATAACATAAAAATCCCGGGAATTGTTCCCGGGATTTTGCCTTAACTTTCCGCTAGTCTTTAAGCCCTTGGATGGCGGTAATTATTCCGGCGAGATTTTGCAACTCGGCCGGCAACACGATCTTGGTTGACGGTGACTGTCCGATGGCGGCGAGCGTTTCCATCTGCTTTAACTGGAGTACCGTGCGCATGCGTTCATCGTTCCACCCGTGTTCCCGATCCTCGGCGAGATCTAACATGGCGCTATTCACCACTTTTACAGCTTGGGCCTGGGCCTCGGCCAGGCGCATGACGGCTTGCGCCTCCCCTTCGGCTTCCATGGCGCGGGTCTGCCGTGTGGCTTCGGCCCGCAAGAGCAATGACTGCTTTTCGCCCTCGGCCCGGGCGATGGTCGCTTGACGTGCCCCCTCCGATTCTAAGATGGCCGCCTCTTTGGCTCCTTGGGCTTGTTCGATGGCGGCCAGCTTGTTGGCATCCGCCTTTTTTTGCGCTTCCATCGCTTGCTGCATTTCTTTAGGCAAGTCTACCTGGCGAATAGAGGCTTGCACGATGCGAATGCCCCACCCTCCGGTAGCCTCGTCCAGTTCTTGACGAAGTTTGGCGTTAATCTGTTCGCGGTGCGTCATGACGTCGGCCAGCTTACGCTGACCCACCTCGGAACGCAGCGTGGAGGATACAATATTTTTAATGGCCACTTCGGGATTTTGAATCTCATAGGCAAAAAGTTTGGCGTCAATCACTTGATAGATGAAATAGGCGTCGATGACCGGAGAGACGTTGTCTGCCGTGATCACGGGTTCCGGGGCGAGATTAATGGTGACCGATTTTGTGCTGATCAGTTGGACCGAATCAATCAGCGGCCATTTAGTCACCATGCCAGGCGGTGCTTCGCGTTGAAATCTGCCCATACGTTGTACGAGCCCCAGCGATCCCTGCGGCACGACCCGAACCAAACCGCGTACCACGGCTCCGATTACGACAACGGCCACTACAATATCTACGACCGTGTACACATTGATCAGATCCTTTCTGGGAGAACCGCGAGGATAAGGCTATCACGACCCATGACCAACACGTCGGAACCTGCCGGAATGGGTTCAAGCCAATTGGTCTCGGCCGACCACAATTGCCCGGCCACTTTAATCACACCGCGGCCGCGTTGGTCGGCCGGGATAGTTTCCACAACCACCCCGGTTTGCCCGATAAGGCGATCCAAAGCTGACTGATAGCTCATGAAAATCCCTCGCTCGCTTCTATCATACTCTCCTGGGCCTAGGGCATCGAGCCTCTGGTGTCAATTACCGGGGAAGCACCAGTCTGGTAAGTGGCTGAACCTTAGGGGATCGCGCCTGGCCGATGTAGGGAAGTCCGAATCCGGCCTCGATGGTTTTCAAGAGGCTGTAATGATCGGCCC
Source organism: Bacillota bacterium (assembly GCA_021806205.1). Taxonomy (GTDB): domain Bacteria; phylum Bacillota; class Sulfobacillia; order Sulfobacillales; family Sulfobacillaceae; genus Sulfobacillus_B. The sequence goes on from JAJZXX010000251.1 coordinate 10,858, forward strand.
AGATCTTCACGTGGGGAGGCTGTATTTTTCCCGGGATGATAGCGATTAGCGGAACGGATCCCCCACCCACGGGAATGAAAAGGGTATGGGGGGGTTGGGGCCCTGCCTTAAGCCAGTTTTTCCAGGCGATGATATTCCATAGATGCCGGGGCGTTTGGGACTCGTCCCAGGTGATGAAAATCACCGAATGCCCGGTAAATGCCCGGGAATGGGTGATCTCGGGGATGAGTCGGGCCAAAAACGCGTTCCCCATTCGGACCAAAGCGTCGGGATGATTCGAAGGGCAGCCTTTTGAGCCTACGGGCTGTCCATGCATATCGCTGCATAAATTGGGGGTGATAAAGACGAAGCGCGGCACGCGGCCAAAGGCGAGCTCGCGCGTGAGGGTGTGCAGGGGTACTAGGTGGACTGTACCGGACTGGGCAATTTGGGGGAACAACATAAACGGATCATGCTTTTTCGCATAGAGTGCGTTCTTGGGCATGAGGACCGGATTGGTGCCGGGTCGTTCGGGGTACCAGTTGCCCGAGTAGCCGACTTGCGGGAGGCTCTGCATGACGGCTTGCCAGCTAATGTGATGGGTTGTCAACTGATTGGCAAGAGTGACACCGTCAAAGGTTTGGTCGGGATTGTCACTATGGGTGTGGTGGGTGCTGCCGGACAAGAGTGCCACATAGTTGGGCAGGCTGACATGCGTGACACCGTAATACGAGGAATCATAGCCATCGAGCCGGATGAGCTGGTGGATATAGGGTGCTAAGGCGGGTGGCATGGTACCCAGTGAATGATTTTCCATCATAATCACAAAAACCTGGTTGAGCCGGGGTGTCGGGGGCTGTGACGCCACGTGCCGGGATGGGCGAACGATCAGATAACCCCACAGTGCCAGGAGTATCAGTGCCACAATACCGCCAATGGCCACGGTCCGGCGTATCACAGTTTTCACGAAGCAAACCCCTTTTGGGTGATAAGGCGCGCAGTCGACAACGGGGGAAAGATCGGGCGGCCGTCAACCACCTGGTCGAGCGCGTCAAGGAGCTTTAACGGATGAATCATGGCATCATCTGGGAAAAACACCCCGAGATCGAGTTCCAGACGCCTAAAGGGACCACCGTTTCGTCCGCTGGCACCATATCCAGCAACCTCGCGGTCAACCAGCATGACTTTAAGGACGGAATCCTTGAGCCATCTCCCCGTATAGCCTGCGCCAATAATGGCCACATCAGAGGTATGATGGCCCCGAAGGGCAGGAAACGGGTGGATTTCATACTGTTGCCAAAAACCTGGCATCGAGTTTTTAGCTCCTTGACGAATGAATGTTAGGGATATCATAGCCGTATTGAAGGCGGCAAACCACTCCAAGTCGTTGCTCTTCTGGGGATAGGCCAGTACCATGGTAACAAAGCCAGTAAAGGAGAGCCGGCTTGTGAGTCAGGAATGGACCTTAGAAAGCCTGGAACAGTATTTAGTCTCGAAAACTCACCATAAGAAGCCGGGACTGCCGGCGTCGGATAAGCGTGCCTTGGTGATCCAGTTGACTCCCACCGCCCAACAGTGGATTCCTGGTCTCTTGGTCTCGTCAATCCCCGCCGCCCGCGAAGTGGCTGCCCAATTGATTGGCCCCTTATGGATGGCTATGCCCGAGTACTCCGAGTTGGTGGTGCGATTAGCGGGCGATCCCGATTGGGAGGTACGCGAGTGGGCGGTATCCCCTTTGGTTGATCGGTATCGGGCAGATCCGGCTAGTGCGTGGGGGCTGTACCAAAAATGGGTGAAAGAGGGACCCGACGTGATTCAGCGTGCTTTGGCGGTGGCCATCAAAGTCTTGGCCAAGGTTCGCGACCTTCCGATCGAGCCGCTCATCGCGCTGGTGGATGGGCTGGTTGCCGTTGAAGCAGATTTCGTCAGAAGAAATTTGGGTCCCTTTTGCATTGGGGCTTCCCTGTTGCCGAACTATCCCGAGGAGACCTTGCGTCACCTTACGGGGTGGGTCGGACAAGCCTCCTGGGCGGCGCGCTGGAACGCCGCGGCTGCCTTTACTGCTAAGCGGTCGCACCCGTTATTGGTGAGGGCGGCCGATTTCATTGGTCCTCTGGAAAATGACCCCGATATCCGGGTCCGCCGGGCCGCTTTTCGAGCGTTGCGCCTGTCCGGCTTGAGAGATTGCTATAATCGATAGGAATATGGGGAGGTGGACCATGACGCCCTCAGTGGTGCAAGAGCCGTGGCCTTGGCAGGCTCATCAGGGATTTCCCTGGGATGGGGTGCACTATTTTCATGGTCAAACACCACTCGTCACCGATGGGGGTGCGCACCTTAACGAATGGGGGCTGGTCTACGAGGAGTGGGGGCCATCCACCGGCGAGCCGGTCGTGATTTTTCATGCTTTGACCGGAGACAGCCACGTCGCGACCCACCATGCGCGTGGACCTCTGGGGTGGTGGGAGGGGGTCGTGGGACCGGGTGCCGGATTGGACACCAATCGGTTTCACGTGCTGTCTTTCAATGTGCTGGGAGGCGCCATGGGGTCGACCGGACCGTCGTCGAAAGATCCCGAGGGCCGCCCCTGGGGAAGTCGTTTTCCGAACCTCACGCTGTTCGACATGGCTCGTGCTGCCCACGAACTGGTGGCCGGGTGGCGCGGCGACCGGGTGCGCATTATTGGAGGCTCGATGGGTGGAATGCTGGCTTACGCATATGCAGCCCTCTACCCCGACGAAGTGTCCGCGGTGATGGCGGTGGGCGCCCCCATCGCCCATGGGCCCTGGGCGATTGCCTTTCACACGATTGGCCGTCGGGCAATCGTCAGTGACCCGAATTTTCGGGGCGGCGACTACTACGAAGGCCCCTATCCGGAGTCGGGACTGGCGATTGCGAGAATGGCTGACATGGTTTCCTATCAACATCCTGAGTCGATGGCCCACAAATTTGGGCGGGGTCTTCAGCCGCCGGAATTTGACGATTTTCAAATCACCTCCTATCTGCACTACCAAGGCCAAAAATTGGTCAACCGGTTTGATGCGAATACGTATCTTACCCTCACCCTGGCGATGGATGCCTTTAGCCTGTCCCCAGATTATCTGGCCACCCTCGCTAAGACGCCCATTTGGATGGTGGGCATGCTGAGCGATGTGCTCTATTTTCCCCAGGAACTGGAGGCGCATCGCGATGTGCTGACCCAGGCGGGCGTGTCAACGCGCTTGGCTTGGATATCCGGGCCTTGGGGGCACGACACCTTTTTAGTCAATCAGGAAGCGAGCAGTGCCATGGTGGCGGAATTCCTCGAGAATAGCGCGACATAGGGCGGCGATTCCTGGGAAGGTTAGAGGATGAGGAGGAGTCATCCCGTGAAGCATCGGCGCTACCGTATCGAAACCCCCGGGCATTGCTACGTGGCGAGCCATCTGGAGTGGGGCGAGCACCTTTTGAAGTTTTGGGGCCGGGATGAAAAAGGACAGCAGCGCGTGCTGTCTATCCCTTATCACCGGGTCCGCCTGATCGAAGAGATGGATGGCGCGGCTTCACCTCGCCGCCGGCGCCCGCGCCGTGTCATAACAGGAAAACGGCTCTATCGTGGCGAACCCTGGGGTCATATGCCGGAGGTGAATCATGTCCGATCCGATACAGCCCCCCAAAACCTATCACGATCGTCAGGGCAACCCCTATTGGGTGCGCGACGCCATTCCCGACGATGGGCCCATTCTGGTGGATCTCCTGACGCAGGTGGGCCTGGAAGAGATTTATATCGCGGACGACGGCGCGGGACTGACCGCCGAACAAGAATCCCGTCTGATTGAACAGCGCAATCCCGAGGTGCAGTGCATTCTAGTCGTTGAGCAAAAAGGGCAAGTGGCGGGTTCTTTAGAGATGATTCGGGGTGTCATGACCAAAAATCGCCACACCGCCATATTTGGCATGGCGCTCTTTCCCGAGTTTCGCAGCCGGGGGTTGGGCCGGGGTCTTTTACAGCAGGCTGAAGCCTGGGCCAAGGCGGTCGGGGTCCTTAAAGTATCTCTGGCCGTGTTCGCGACGAATCATCAAGCCAGAGCTCTTTACCGGGCGCTGGGATATCAGGAGGAAGGCCGGCGACAAGCCCAATACCTTATCCAAGGCGTCTATGTTGACGAACTCTGGATGGCTAAGTGGCTTAGTTCGTGAGCGATTCGACCATGTCCCAAAAGTCGCTGTCGGAAGCCGGCGACTCGCTGGCATATTGGGTCGCCCGGACGGCCGTCGTTTGCATCTTGGCCGTGTAAAAGAAGAATGCTTCTTGGGACTCAATGCTGTGATCCCCGTCATCGTCATCGTGATTCCACAGCGATGCAAAGGCGAAGGCGTGCAGCAGGGTGCGTAATTCGTCCTCCTGTGCTTCCCACTGGGAGGCTATCAGTTCTTCCAGTATTTCTTGGCGCGTACCCACCCACGGCGCCCCGTCCTCCAGCCGATGGCTTATGGCGTGTAGGGTATTGTCGCGATGCCGCTGCTTAAGTGCCAACCAGTCAATAGTGGACTGGGGCGCCTCCATGACCGGGGCATCGTGATAGTCGCGTTTAGTCCATCCGGCACCGCTCAATGCTAATATTTCATCCAACGTCAAATGGGTCTGGGACACTGCGCCGAAAAGCGGTCCCTCGCGAATGAAGTCTTGTGCGACACGTTCCTTCAGATCGTTGTCCAGCCCCAGGTCGATATGTTGTTCAAAAGCCACCTCATCGCCTCCTCATTTCAGTATAACCACCGGTGCAAGCCTTCGTGCATCGGTCCGTAGTGTGGGATCGGCCTGTCTGGTCCCCGGCGGAATCAGCGACCAACTGGTGGCGTAACCGGGGCGAGTGATTAAGCACCCAGGTGGTTTTGCCGCGGGGCACTTGCGCCATTCATTGTCACCGGCCTTTCCCCTTCGAATCATCATATTACGCCTTAGACATGATTTCTCGAGCGTAAACATGGTATCTTGAATAAAAAGGCCTTGCTCGGTACGCTCCCTAGTGATCGAGGCGGCTTCTCACTACGTCTTCGGACTGGTGCGGGCATATGAGGTCAGGGAGGTGATCCGGGGATGTGGTGGGGCCACTTATTCTCCCTGTGGACCGGGCTCGGCCTGGCAGCCTGGATTTTGTTGGCCGCCGTCATTGATCTGATGACGGGTGATCCGCTCTGGTATTTTCATCCAGTCCGCCTTATTGGCCATCTCGCGATTGGACTTGAAAATGTCATACGCCGCCGTCAGTGGCCGAGACTATGGCTGCGTATCGCCGGCGCGATCATGACGGTGTTTGTGGTGCTATTGGCTTTGGCGTTTGTGTCCACAATTCTTTGGCTAGCCAAAGAGGTGTCTATTTGGCTCTTTTTACTGATGGTGGTGCTCTGGACTTATTGGGGGTTGGCCATCCGCGGTCTGACAGACGCCGCACTCTTAGTCTATCGACCCCTAATCACGAACCAGTCGAGCGAAGCTCGGCAATGGCTGCAATATTTGGTGAGCCGCGACACGGCCAGTTTATCTCATGATGACATGATCCGGGTGACCATCGAAACGGTCGCCAGCAATACCTGCGATGCGGTGATCGGGCCCCTCTTTTACACATTTTTAGGAGGCCCAGCTTGGCTTTGGGCCTATAAGGCGGTGAACACGATCGATTCGATTATTGGACAGCATAGCGGGAGGCGGGATGATTTAGGGTGGTTTGCCGCGCATTTGGACGAATGGGCGAATTGGATTCCGGCCCGCTTGTCGGGCCTGGCAATTAGCGTCGCGGCTTCCATGGAAGGTCGGTTTCGCCAAGCCTATAGCACCATGCGCGTGGACGGACGCCGCCATCCCACACCCAATACGGGTATTTCTGAAGCAGCCATGGCAGGCGCTATCGGTGTCTCGTTGGGGGGTCCCAACGTATACGATGGCGTGGTGGCCTTGCTCCCCACTTTGGGGGTGACGGAGCGCCCGGTTCACCCGACAGCCATTATTCATGCCATTGCAGTAAGCTGGCGGGCTATTTTAGTGGCCGCCATGACGTTTACGGTCATAGCCGTGGTTGTGTCGGGGCGGTGGTTATGAATAATCCGCGTACGGTCCTCGCGCTCTTTACGCGTATCCCCGTGGGACGGATTAGTACCTGGGGACACTACACCGCGGCCTGGTTGTGGCTGCCGGGGATTCTCGGCGGCATTGTCTGGTACCTGGCCTTTCAACTCTTCGGGTCCACCGATATTGGCATGATTGCGGCGGTGGGCGGTGAGGCGGTCCTGACGGGCGGCATTCACTGGCGGGGTTTCGTGAAAATTTTTGATGCCTGGACGGCCAAACCGACTGAGCGCAGCCAAGTTCGGAGCCAATGGGGTGCCGGGGCTGTCGGCATCCTGTTTGTGGTCCTAGCGCTTATGGCACTAGGAACGCTGTGGCAGCATGGAGGAGCTTTGGTTCCGATAGTCTGGATGATGCCGCCTTTATGGGCTCGGGCCTTGGCGGCATGGGCGACCACCTGGCGCCGAGTGGACGATTCGAGTGCCTGGATGGCCCGATTGGCCCGTGAAACCAATCTGGGTTCAGGGGCTTGGATTACGTTGGCCGTTGCCCTGGTGTTCGGGGCGGTGGCCTTAGGCTTTCAGGCGATTAATGTGTTTGGTGGCAGCCTAATCATTGTGGGACTCTTTTTGTGGTGGGGTGTGCGACTGTTTCGCGGGATGAACGAAGAGTTGCTCTTGGCATCGGTGATTCTGACCGAGATTGTGGCGCTCTATCTCATTATCATTTTCATGCCGGTGGCTGTGTTTTAATTGGCGCGCTGCACCATTTCGACATAGTTGGGCCGCTTAAGATCCACCACGTAGCCTCCTGAAACCCGTACCAGGTTCTCGGGAGTCAGGGCCACCCACACGGCGGGGTCGCCCGCAGCGGCCCACACGTAAGGTTCGTGCATGAGATCGTCATCGACAAAAATAGGCATTTGGTGGGATTGGCCTGCAGGCGGCGAGCCATAGACATGGGTACCGCAGAGCGCCGAAATTTCCGTAGGACTGGCAGGGCGCACGTCGTACCCAAACCACTTTTCCAGTTTGCTGAGATCGGGTCGATTCACCGGTGTGTGCAAGACGACGACAGGACGCGAACCGCACCAATAGACAGACACCTCTACCATCTGGCGGATATTAGCCTGGAGTTTGGCCGCCGCTTGGTACACCCCACGCGTCAGGTAATGAAGGTGCCGTCGATCGACTAGGGGAATTTCTCCGCTATCAATCATTTTGAGAAACGGGAACTCGATGTCTAAGGGCATGATGTTGCTCCTTTAGCGAATGCTATAGTTAGCTTATGCGGTTAAGCCTTACTGGGTCAACAAATTGTTCCCCATTTCGACATCACTAAAGGGGGGCACATCTCTGTTAAGACGCCTCGGCATTCTGCATTTATACCCCGACAACATGAATTTATACGGGGACAGAGGCAACGTGTTGGCTTTGGCCCAGCGCGCGCAATGGCGGGGCATCGACAGTCGCGTGATTGGCCGGGAAGCTGGGCAGCCGATTGATTGGGATGCGGTGAATCTGGTGTTTATGGGCGGCGGGGAAGACTCGCATCAGTCCCGCATCGCCAACGATTTTTTGGAGTTGGGACCGGAATTAGTGGCGCGCCTTCAGACGGGGCTTCCCATGCTGGCCATTTGTGGTGGTTATCAACTGTTGGGAGAATATTATAAAACAGCGGATGAGGTAAAGCTTCCGGGGTTGGGATTTCTTGATGTGAGAACCGAATCGGGGTCATCCCGCGCGATTGGTGACGTGGTCATCGAGACCCGGTTGGCCTTGTCCCCGGCCACGATTGTTGGGTTTGAAAATCATGGCGGCCGCACCTATTTGGGTGAGAAGGCCGCACCCTTGGGCACGGTGCGCTTAGGGCAAGGGAATAACGGGACTGATGGTACCGAAGGAGCGGTGCAAGGGCGGGTCATTGGAACCTATCTACACGGTTCGCTATTACCCAAAAATCCGCATTTAGCCGACGTTTTAATCGGTTGGGCGCTGGCGCATGCGGGTGTGACGGAGTCCTTGGAGCCGCTGGCGGGTGACGAAGAGATGGCCGCTCATCGCACAATTGTAGCCCGCGCTCCAAAATGAGGTGGTAAAGAGTGGCGTTGGTGATATACTAAAGGACAACGACAACGGCTCATGGTTGGGGAATCGCTCCGGACGCGATAGAGGAGGAAGCCAACGTGGATATATTTTCTCCGATTCATATCATTATTTTATTAGTGATCGCACTACTCGTCTTTGGGCCTAAACGACTTCCAGAAATTGGTTCAGGCCTTGGCAAGAGTATCCGGGAGTTTAAGCATTCCATGAACGGGATGATGCAGCAGGATCAGGAACCGCCCAAGGATGCCCCAAGTGGTACCGAGTACCCTGCACAAATAGTTATTCGGGACGACAGCCCGCCCAAATAGGGACCGCTGGAGAGGTGGAGGGAACCCGTCAGGGTTCCCTTATGCATGTGAGGGGGATTAACGATGGCCGACATTGCCCAGTTTGTGGGACAGACGCCGATGGTCGCCTTGACGGTCTTGTCGGAACGATATGGGACGCCGGTGTGGGCCAAACTGGAGTCACGCAACCCGGGTGGCTCGATTAAAGATCGGACGGCATTTGCCTTGCTTCAAGACGCCATCAAAAAAGGGCAGGTCCACGACGATACCATCATTATCGAGGCTACCTCGGGTAATACCGGTATTGCTTTGGCCATGGCCTGCGCCTCCCTAAAGCTAAGGCTGGTCGTATTTATGCCCGAGGGACAAAGCTTAGAGAGAAAGCAACTATTTTGGGCCTATGGCGCCACTGTGATCGAAACGCCGCAAGCCGAGCGCACCGGCGGGGCGATTCAAAGGGCCAGAGCGCTGGCCTCGGAACTAAAAGAGGGACTGATGTTGGGCCAGCATGAAAACCCGGCCAATCCCGAAATTCACCGCGTCACCACCGGTCCAGAAATTTGGGAAGAGACCCATGGGATGGTTCGGACCTTTGTGGCTGGAGTGGGCACGGGAGGTACGGTAACGGGTGTGGGTCAATATTTGAAGGACAAAGATCCATCCATTCAAATTATTGCGGTAGAGCCCCAGGGGTCGGCCGTGCTGTCCGGACAGGCATCGGGAAGCCATCAGATACAAGGAATTGGGGCGGGCTTTGTCCCGGATATTCTAGATCGCGCCGTGATTGACCGCATTGTGGCCGTGCCGGACGGCGGGGCGTTGGAGTCAGCCAGAACTCTTCCTCAAACAGAGGGAATTTTAGCTGGACTTTCTTCGGGTGCGACGTACTGGGCTGCCGAAGCGCTATTAAAAGAAGGGTATTCCCACGTTGTCGCCATTTTTGCGGATTCGGGTGAACGCTATCTCTCGACCAGTCTCTATCGCCCCACCAATGACGCCTGGCTGCGCCAACGCGTTCCCGCATACTTTGACAAACTATCGTAAACCGCATATTATCAGAGAGGTTTGGGGGTAGGTGGAGGCTTGGTGCCTTCCTTGGACTTCAAATCCAATGGCCGGCTTTAGAAGTCGGCGGTGGGTTCGATTCCCACATATCCCCGCCAAACTCAAGTCCCGCAAGCGATTGCGGGTTTTTTATTTGACGCACTATATCCCCAAACCTGCTCCCCAACCATGCCGACATCCACACAACCATCCACATGAACAGACAGACAGGGCCATACGCCAGCGATATCCAGCACGCGGTGTGAACACCATCGGACCCGTCCCAAGCAAATTGTCTCCCGATCCACACACTCGATCCACAGCGAGAAAGGACGGCAGGCGCACCGTCCCTTTCGTGATGGCTCAGTCATCACCTTGCGGGTCCACGTGTGCCAGGCGCCGCCCGACGGCCAACCACAACTCCCGGTCCGTGACGGGCAAAGCGGCCAGAATCGTCAATGCCGCCGCTGCGGCGTTGAGACTACCGGCTTCACCAGTTGCGGTAGTCAGCGACAATGAGGGAGCGCGCGCCGCATTCACGCGACGGTTGCTCGGCTCGGTGCCAGCAAAATTCTCCGGCAACGCCTCGCCGGTCTCTGGCCAGGCGGCGAGAAGATCAGACACATGATTCACCGGATCGGCGATAGCGCGCAAGCTGGCCAGTTCCTTGGCCCACCACCATATAGCGGCCGCATAATCTGGCACAATTCCGTTGGCTCCCAGCGCCTCGTCCGGGAGTTGTAGTTCAAAGCCTGACACCACAGGCTGAGGATCAGCTGTGATCGTACAGGCTTCTCGCCACCGATCGGCCGCCGGACCCGCATGACCCCCCACTGCGACAACCAAATCCTCGACGATCCGCGTGGCATCGTCAACGCTCGAAACGCGTGGAAACGGGCAGATCGCAAACGTTGCCCGGACCAGACGTGGACTCACACCGCGAGGGCTCGACGGGCTCTCGATCAGGGCAATGGACCCGCGTGTGACGCCGATCGGCTGTGCCAAGCGGCCTTGCGAAAACCCGTGATGTAGCCGGAGTACTTTAATCAGATATCCTGGGGAGTATTGAACAGCCATCTCTAGCACCTCCTTCATACCAGTCCTTCATACAGCACTATAACTATAATACAACATTATCGGCATTTGCACCAGAAAACTACGTATCAAACTAACAAAAAGAATAGCGTACTACACCTTTACAGGCAGAACATCTAGCAGTATACTAGTGGTATACTCAATTAACGAGTAAGAGAAAGGGGGTTACGACGATGACAAGCACAACGGACGAACCGCGTTTTCTCAAAGTAGCGGAGGTGGCAACGATTTTGCGGGTGAGCCGACCCCACGTGTACCAGTTGATCCATGACGAAGTGATCCCGGTCGTGCGGCTGGGCGATACCTTACGCATCCCGCGCCGCTGGCTCGACCAGCAGCTTGAGATCACCGAGTAGACAACCAGCTAACAACAAATCCTCCCGACCAACTCACAGTGTCCGCCCCACGTGGGGCACAGGAGGCACCGACCGACAGCCGCCGGCACGGGACAACGCACACAGAGCAAGGTACATAGTACATAGCGCAAAGGAGCGAGGAGGCATGTCCAATTCAGTGGAGGCACCGCCGGAGGTGCCTCCCAGGAGGCATAACCGATGGAGGAAAACGAAAACCCCACCGGCTTCATCGGCGGGGAGACATCCAGTACACATAACATTAATAATAGTATACCACAAGCCGAACCGGCAGACAATCCCTGGGTTGAGGCATTGTCCGATCAGATTCAGTCGTCCGACAGCACGACGCTCATTGAGATCCTGTTCGCCCCGGATATCCTCGATGAATTGAACGTACTGGAAGCGGCCAACCCCGGCACTTACATGCGGATTCGACAAGCGTGTCAAGCCCAAAAAATCCCCGTGGGGAAGCTCGAAGCGGCCATGCGCGAACGCAAGAAGGCTACGGAACGCGCTCGCGCGGAGGGAGCCGCCGAAGCTCGACGACAGCAGTTTTACGCAATGCAAGGCAGCATGGGCCTCCCGCTCCCTGCGGGGTGCGCGATTCCCGCAGGGTACCGTGTGGAACCCGGGGAAACAGCGAAAGTCGATCCGGAGGTGGGGTCTATCGCGATTGCGCCCGCAGGATTAGCGATTCTTACGAAATACTGCGACATCGACACGGAACGGACACACGTGCAAATCGGTGCATGGTTTGATGGCGCAAACACATGGCACACCGTGGACGTGCCGCGTCAAACCATCGCCAACACAACGCAAATCGTGGGCCTCGCGGACTACGATTTTCCGATCAACACCCTCAACGCAAAATCGGTCATCGAATATCTTGCCGGGTACGAAACAAAAAACCGCCGTGCGATTCCGACCCAACAAACCTCGGGGCACCTCGGATGGCAAGTGAGCCATGGACGGCCTTTAGGATTCTTGGCCGGCCCGGAGACGTGGATCGGCCTCAAACCCGGCGAGGACGTGCGATTTCTGCCAGCAAACCCCGGTGACGGGCAAGTCGCGGAAGGCTTTACGAGTGCTGGCGACGTGGACGCCTGGATACGCGAAGTCGGCCTGCCGATTCTTCAATACCCGAAAGCCGCCGTGGGGCTCTTGACGAGTTTCGCAGTGCCCATGCTCACGGTGCTCCATCATCCCAATTTCGTAGTGGACTTCGCGGGCGTAACGAGTCAGGGTAAGACCACCGCGCAACGGGTCGCGGGAAGCGTGTGGGGCAATGTAGACGAATCGGAACCCGAACGCAACGTGATTCAATCGTGGAATGTGACGCAGGTTGGGGCCAGTGAAATGGGTCGAATTTTGAGTGGACTTCCGATGATCATGGACGACAGCAAAACGGCGCGGAATGACAAGAGTGTCACGCAAACGCTGTATCTCGTCACCAACGGCAAAGGTCGGGCCAAGGGCGCGAAAGAGGGCGGCATGAAAGCGGCCCCGACGGTGAAGACCATCCTCATTTCCAGTGGAGAAAAGCCCATCACCCAGTTCACCAAGGACGGCGGCATTCGGACACGGGTATTGGTGGTGGAAGGCTCCCCGTTCGGCGTGGTGGACGACGCGAGCCGGATTATGGTGCAACGCCTCACGACCAGTTGCGCCGACCACTACGGTGTGGCGGGACCGACATTCGTGGAGTGGCTAGTGAACCACCTGGCGAACGACTGGAAGACGTGGACGCAGGCCTACCACACCGCCAAGACGCACTACACCAGCCAGGCCCAGTCGGCCGGGAAAGGACGACTCATGGCCCATCGGGCCTTCTTGGAGACAGCGGCAGCGTTAGTCGGACAAGCGTTGCCCGACTTGGCGCGGGGGATTCAAGCGTTGTTGCAGAGCCCCGACTGGGACGACCTCTGGACCGCAATGACCGCGCAAGCGGGCGACCCGCTGGACGCCCAACTCGCACTGGAACAACTCGGCAGCTGGATGCAGAGCCACATTGAGCTGTTTGAGGGACAACGCAATCCCGATGCCTTTGCGCCAACCGAATGGCTCGGGAAGTGGACGGACGATCAAATTGCGGTGTTCCACCATGCGGTGGATCACCAACTCCAGGAGTGGGGCTATGACCCGCAAGCGATCATCGCGCAGTGGCGGTCCAAGGGGTGGCTATGCCCGGGAGAAGGTCGATATCTCAACCCAAAAATTACCATCATGGGTCAACGGGGACACAATGCGTATGTATTATCGGCTACAGGGAAGACCATCGCCTTGACGAATTCAGAATCTACAACATGGGATGACGATGCAGAAGAAGAAGTAGAAGTGGTGCAGCAAGGCCAAGAAGACATGGCTTATCCGTTTTAACAACCTCTCCGACGATAGAGACTCCATAACAAAACATGGAGTCTCTTTTTGTGGAGACCTGTTTTTTGTGGAGAGCTGTCATACAAATACAGCAGATGTCATACAGCCTGTCCTACAGATCGTCATACAAAAATCTCCGAAAATCGCATGGTTACGCCATTCGTCATACATGTCATACATTTTTGCGCATCACTGTCTTATATATCGAAAGACAATGCAAGGATATAGGTTGGGGCATCCAGTACAAGAAGGAACACTATATTCCTTTCCGCCTCACGTGACGTAGTGGTAAAAAATATGTATGACTTGTATGACAGTATCTAAGAAACCGCATAACCCCGCGGGGTTGCGGGATCGGGGATGTATGACGATCTGTAGGACAGGTGTATGACATGTATGACAGTACCTTTCTCCCTTACGTAAGTAACTATCCTAAATCCATGAATAGGAAGGGAGAAATGGTGGATCAGATGGTTCGGGATCTATCCTGGATGATCGTTGTTTTGGTTTCTTCTGACATTATCCTAATATTCTGATTTTATGACTGCATCTCCGACCCCCTGCCGCACTTTCACACGTTACTGCGGCGCAGAGCCGACGCAACCGTTCGCCGGACGGTCGCTGGTCTTTCCCATACCCACATTCTGCTATTGCTGGTAAAGATTAGGCTCATGTTGAAAAATGTCGGAAAAAATTTTCGGTACAGTGTATCTGGAGTCTCTAGAGTATCATCCTGTTTATTCCGTTTCTGGTGTTTTTTGACGAAGGACGCAACTCGGCGCTACTCTATTAATGGGGCGCAAAACGGGTGCAAAACTGATGCAAAACGGGCGCAAAGCGGGCGAAAGGCCCGGATCTGCCCGGACGATGAAAAATTTAAAGAGCGGACATCTTAAAAACTCGGGGGAGGCGAAGTGAAAGTGGGATGGGCACGACCAAGTGAAGTGGAGGAAGCTCTAGGGGCATTCCATTCCGCGCTGAAGCGCGGAATGCACGAGGAAGAAGCGTTTTCGATTTTGCCCGAGCTATCGCGCAATCATCGCAAAACGTTGATGGCGATTCTACGCAGGGAAGGGATCAAATCCAAACATCCCGGCGGCGGGCACGGGGACCAGCGCGACGTGCTAACCCGACAGGTCCGCGAAATCGCGCAAAATGCCGCTTTGCAAATCCGATCCCTCAAGCGCATCATCCGAGAAGAATCGAAAGCCCAGGGAACCCTGCTATCCCGGGACGAAAAGGAACTCCTGGTCGACGCATTCCACTCCTCTCCCGGACAGAAACTCAGCATGAACCATCTTTATCACGCGCACTCCGCGACTGCTCATATTGTGTCGCGACTCGAAAACGCGCGACAAGAGTCGGAGGACAACGCCCGGTATGTCGAGGAACTTCGATTCGAAGCGTTGATGAAAATCGAAGAGTTGCTGGAGCGGGCAGCCGCTCCGGCGGCGATCAGCGCGAAGCACATGAGCTATGCTATCCGGGCACTCGGCATCCGATACAGCGAGCCTCCCACCTCATCCGGATGGAAGGGCGAACGCCAGCCCCCGGGTGCCATCCCCATCGACCTCGACGGCGACGACGATCTGGCGTGGCGCACCGAAAACCCCGAAAACATTGCCCAGCGCCGCTCGCATCGATCCGGAAAACGATGGTCTCCCCGAGGGAGCGCCGATGGCCGAGCGCTAATGTGGCATGCTCTGGTAATGATTGGCGTCGCGGCAGCGACGATCATGATGTTGGGGCGGTAAAAAAAGTGCGGGCATTTAATCTGATTACGTCCTGCTAATTTTTGGAATTATTTTGTTCGCCGCATCGCCCCGTTAGGCTTTCTTTTGTGCCCCCGGTCACTGGACCGGGGCCTTTTTTGTATAACCCACGTTAGATTCTCTTCCTCGCGCCTCCGGGAAAAGTCCGGGGCGCTTTTTTGATCGGTGGGTGTCGATGTCCGCACCGAATCCCATTAGCAGGAGGTTGTGTCCCATGAACTGGAATCATCTCAATCCCGCCGACATTCGGACCACGTGGGATCTCGTGGCCACCGATGCGCCGGTGGAACTGCGTGTGTTGCGGCGGGATGGCCCGCCGAGCCTGGGACGCTTTACCCAGGCGGAAGCCTTTGAACAAGCCGTGCGCCAGGCGGATGCACAGCCCGATACGACAGGAATCTATGTCGCGCTGAATCCCCTGCGCCCGGATGCGCCCTGGACGGGGCGGTTGAACATCCTCCGCACCGGGGGACAGGCCGCCAAAGATGGCGATATTGCATCGCGCCGCTGGCTCTTGGTGGATCTGGACCCTCGCCGTCCGGCGAAGACCAACGCGACCGATACGGAGCGTCAAGCCGCGTTTGAGAAAGCCGGCCAGATTGGTCGGACTCTTCGCCATCTCGGATGGCCCGATCCGGTGCAAGCCACATCCGGCAATGGCGCACACTTGCTCTACCGAGTCGATCTGGAAAACTCGCCGGATTCTACCTCCAAAATTCAGACGGTTCTGAAAACGTTGGCGACGCGGTTTTCGGATGAGTCGGTGGATGTGGATAGCTCCGTGTTCAATGCGAGCCGGATTTCCAAGATCTATGGCACCACGCCCAAAAAAGGGGAGCAATCAACCGACCGACCATTTCATCCGGCGCAAATTCTGGTCGCCCCGCCGCGACTTGTGCCCGTACCCTCGCGGCTGCTGGATTCGCTGCCGGCGATTCTTCTTCCGCCGGATCAACGCCCCCCCATCATCGTCCCGCGACACTGGAACGTGGCGCAGTCATCCCTCGCTCCGGTGGAGGATGACGCCATCCAGACATTCGCGCAGCTGCTCCGAAAGTGGGGAGTGGAGGTAACGGGACGGCCGACGCGGGGGTGGATCCCGGTGCGGTGTCCCTGGGAGCGCGAGCATTCTGGATCGAGCGGCCGTCCTCTGGAAACCGCGATCTCCCTGGCGGCCGATGGGCGTCCCGGATTCAAGTGCTTTCACGCGCATTGCTCGGATCGGCACTTTCGTGATTTTGCCAAAATTAACCACCTACCGATCTCCTCTCGCCGCCCTCCGTTGCGACGAGCGGTCGGACACGGACACTCAGCGCACTGCGAAACCGAAGACGAGTGGGAGTGAAAGGAAAAGGAGGTATTCGCATGTCCATTTTGCCGGAAAGACTGGCCGAAAAGACAATGCTCGATACGGTTGATTTGTCACTGATTCTGAACCAGCCGATCGCCACGATCCGGGGGCACCTTCGTGCAGGCCGCATCCCCGGTGCGATCCGAATTGGAAAAAACTATCGCGTGTCCCGCGTCATTTTTGAGGATGCGGTCCGCAATGGATGGTGCGTCCCCGAGTAGAGCCTCCCTCTTCTCGTGATACTTAGTTCCTTTTCTGATCGGGGGTTTTTTATTAGAAGGAAAAAAAGGAGCGTGAATTCGGATGAAAATTGCGATCGACGCCGGACACGGCTACACGAAAGCGCTGGCCGCGAGTGGGGCGCGCGTGCTGTTCCCGAGCCTGATTGCCCCCGCGCCGAAGGGCGGTATAGACCTAGGCGAGTGGGAACGACACAGTGAACGGGGACGGGTGGTGCTGGATGACCAGGAGTTTGTGTACGGGGAGTCCGCGCGCCGCCTGGCTACGCCGTTGTGGAGTCGGGAAAAGGCGGCCGATTCGGATGCGGCGCGTTTTATCTTGATTGCGGTCGGGCTCCTCGGAGCCGTCGGCCCCGTGCAAATTGCCGTCGGCCTGCCGCTTAGTTGGTTTGCGAGCCAACGCAAGGAATTCAAAGTGGCGCTCATGGGATATGGTGCCCGAATAGCCTTCCCCGAGCAAGGTATAGGGAGCCAGCGCATCTGGATTGATGCGGTGACGGTGTTGCCCCAAGGCGTCGCCGGGGCAGCCGCCACCTTGGGGGCGACTGTCAGCGCCGTTCCAGAGTCGTGGATCGTCTTGGACATTGGCTACCGTACCTCGGATTTTTGTTGGCTCGACCGAGGCGAGCAGGGCAAGTTGGATTTCGAACGCGAGCGGGCGGGCACATTAGAAATCGGCTACCACGACGTCGTGGAACAAGCCCGCCAAGAACTGGAACGTACCTATCATCTGCCCTTTCGCGAAGCCGAACTCGAATCGGCCCCGACGGTGATTGTCCGCGGACAACTGGTGGATGTCAGCGCGTTGCGGCACATGGCCACTCGGGCCGTCGCCCAACGGATGGCGCAAGAATTACAGATCCGGTTGGGGGATGGTCTCGACCGGGTGACGGGTGTCTTGCTCGTCGGCGGCGCGGCGGAGCCATTCGCGGACCACTTTCCTTGGCCGACCCACGTGGCGAATGATAGCCAATGGGCGAATGCCATTGGTTACTTGGCCGTTCTCTAAAGCACCTTGCGCGTCACCATGAAAGCCTTTCCCCATAAGGCTTTCACTGGATTTGACAGGCAAATGTGACGTCACCGTCCGCAAAAAAGATGGATGACGGATTCGTGTGACGTCACTTTTACGCTTGAATTGCTTGAGATCCCTTGCGCCGCAATGTGTCGAGGGTGACGCACAAAATGCAGAAAAGAGGGGAGAGCCGTGGGAAAGTATACGGTGCGGATTCGTGATCCCCGTCTCGATCGGGTTCTCCAGGCTTTACCCGCCGGACAGCGGAATGCGCAGATCGAGCGGGCCTTACGGGCGCACTTCTTGCCGGGGGGATTGGCCGACCTAGTAGAGCGATTAGATGCGATGATCGCGAACAAAGCATTCATTGATCGCCCGACCGCACCCGCTGACCGCGCATTTACGCCGTCAGTCACTCCGGCTGTCACCGATGGAATGCAGATGGCGCTGGGAAAACTGGTTGACGATGACGACTGAACTACCAGCGGTCCCCCATTCCCCCGACCGTCCGGCCCCACGCTCCGCAAGGCTTCGCGTAAGCCGGACCGTCTCCCCCCTTCCCCATGGTCCGAGACCCGGCCGGGGAAGAGCCGTGGACAACGCACCTCGGGAAATTTTACCGAAGTCGGTCTCGGCCCAGCCATCTTACACACAGGATAAGGGGGATCTGACCCCACACCCGTGGCAGTGCCACGGGGAAAACCTTTAAGTAGTGCGGGTTTGAGGCGTGTGACACGTCCCCCAAGTCGTGGGGTAACAGACCCAATTGCCAGTCGATTCCTGGGGGATGGCTGACGCGAGATTGGCTCTATATCAACGTTTGGGTCGTGTCACACGTCCCCCATATCACGAGAAAGGAGATGGTAACTATGGCAGATACTGCCACTCGTAAACGAGACCCGGACGACCTGTTGCAAATCCGTGTGTGGATCACTCAGGCCAAATATGATCAGCTCAAACTCCGCGCCCGCCACCATGATAGCTCAGTCGCCGCTGAAGTGAGGGCTCTCATGGACGCTGGCGAACAACGCACCGGTGCGGCCGAACAATTGGAGCGCAAGTTGGATTCGGTGATGAACTATCTTACGAGCCACTTGGAGCCGCTCGCCTTTATTGCCGCGATGGACGCAGCCTTCAGCCGAGAGTCGTGGCGACTCCAGTTTTATGGTTCGCGTCCGGCCGACGCCGAAACTGTCGACCGCCAAATGGGCGAGCGGGCAACCAAACGGATTCGGCGCAAGCTCCACCAACTGCCCGATCCGACCGAACAACAGCCGAAGGACGATAAAGACGATAAAGAGGAAGGAGAATCCGATGACGAAAACGACGGAGCTTAAAATCCGGTTGCCCGTCGATATGGCCGCAGCGGTTCGGACTCTAGCCGGTGACCGTGACCAAAGCATGAATGCTTATGTCACGCGGGCGATTCGCACCCAACTGATTGCTGACGCCACGGCAATGGAGGCCGGTAGCCTGATGGCACTGATCGAACAGGCCAACCAACCCCTGACCCGCTCAGCAAACTTTGCCGCTGTCCACGCCGCCGCGACCCTGGCTTTCGTGCGCGAATGGGCGAAAGATAGCTACATGGTAGCGGGACTGCCCGAAGACATGGCTCAGGAGAAAGCACAACTGTTAGCTGAAAATGCGTTGGACGAGGCGTTGGCCGTGTTCGAAGATCCCCGCACGCTCCATCAGTTCGGCTGGATCGAACGGCCAGACGACGACACCGACACCTAATCTCGTGATTACAAAGAAAGGAGATTCTATCATGCCAGCTCAGCCATTTATCATGCGTCTGCATTTTTACCTGCCGACCGGGACGGGCTTGCACAGCCTCGCCAGCGGAGCGCACCACGTGGCCTATGCTGGATCGAAAGAAAAGGCCGAGCTCATGATCGGAAGGCTGCTGGCCGAAAGCAACCGCAACAGTCTCGAAAGCGCCGCCATTCACGCCCGGTACGCGGGCGA
Organism: Bacillota bacterium; assembly: GCA_021806205.1. GTDB lineage: Bacteria > Bacillota > Sulfobacillia > Sulfobacillales > Sulfobacillaceae > Sulfobacillus_B. The sequence continues at coordinate 30,497 of JAJZXX010000251.1, forward strand.
GCGCGAAGGCTCTCTCGGCTACTTCGGCTCGATGGCCGACGATCCGAAAGGCGCGCAAAAAAGCATTCTTGCGGCCCAAGGCCCCGTGTGGCGGGTGATCAACACTGTCGGCGAGGCGGACGCTCTAGCGATGGGCGGCGACCTGACCACCAAAGACGGCTGGGAACGAGCGTCAAAGCCCGTCGTGACCAAGATGATTAAAGAACTCGGTCTCGACCCCGCGAAGGTGCAATGGATTGCCGCCGCTCACCGACACCAAAAGCACGAACACAACCCGCATATCCATTTGCTGATTTGGGAGACTGGAGAGGAGCCAACCCGCAAAACCGGCGAATGGTCGGATGCCGAACGCCGGGCCATTCGCAAGGCGTGGATCAGTGAGCTTTACCGTCCTGAGCGCCAAGTGTTGGGGAAGGAGAAAAGCGAGGCCCGGACCGAGGCCCGGAGCGCGTTGATTGACTTGGTAGCCCGCAAAAACGAAATGCAAGGATTCAATCGCGAGCTTACCACCCGCCTGGCCACACTGGGCAAAATGCTCCCGGGTCGAGGCCGGCTGGCTTACGCCTTTATGCCCCCAGAGATCAAAGCGAAAACAGAAGAAGGGATCCGCTGGCTCTGGGATCAGGACCCCGGCCTCAAAACGCAACATGATCGGTATCTCGAAACCGCCGAGCGCATGGGCACGTTCTACTGGCACCAAGACCCCGAGAAAACGCAAAACACCCCCGGACGCCAAGAGGCCTTGGACCGGATTCGCCAAAACGCTGAGCACGATCTAATCCAACGCTTGGCCGCACCGATTCTTCGAGCGGCCCGCCAGCAAGCGTGGGCGATAGCCCGAGATGAGTACCGCGAAGCCAGCGCCAGTGTCCGGGTATTTTTGCGCGACGAGACCCAGGCAGAGCGATTAGACCCGTGGATTCGGCGGTTCAAGCGGGAAGGTTCGACTGACGGCGCATTGATTGATCTCGTGAGGTCGGCGAGGAATTGGCCTGAACGTGACCAATGGCTAGAAGATTGGCTAGCAGCATCGGAAGAATTATCCGAGTGGGCCGGCGGCGAGACCGGACTGCAGGCATGGGATACCGTGATCCAGTCCGTGGTCCAGGGAGCGGCAAGACAACGCCAGCGGGAAGAGTTGGCCGAGCAGTGGGAGAGCATTGTCAACGATCCCGACCACCCCGAGATCAAAGATCGCCTGTGGGCTATCGCGGAGGAATACGCCACGTCGGCCCGGACGACTCACGATTGGATCAGTGCGGTGGAAGCATATCATGTCACCCTGCCGACACTATCCTTGGCCGGCGGCGACCTCGCTGACCAGCGATTTGCCCGACACCTGGCGCACCACGTGGAATGGCTCGATGAACATCGGGCGATTGCCGCCGTGGTCAGCCGGGCTGACCTGCGCCGGGCCCGCACAGACCCGGACGCGATCATTGATCGGGTGATTCGCGAGAGTCCGACACTTCAAAAACTGTGGGACACCGCGGGGATTACCGTAAATTGGCAACGCCCGTTTACCTACCGATATGCGCATGATAATGCCGATGGCGAGTGGGAATTCACCGAACGAGAATTTAAGACTCGCACCGGTGCTTTGTTATCGGCCACCTTTTCCGATCGGTTCGAGGCGACGGCCTTCGCGGCGATCTGGCCACCAGCCGAACCGCCACCGGGCATTCAAGCCAGCATGTTTGACCGCGAGTCACATCGGCAAGAGCAAGAGCAAGCCCGCGCGGCCTTGCGAGAGCGTGTGGGCAAGCATATCACGAGTATCGGCTATGAGTGCGGCGTCTATCGTCGTGCGTCCGGCCCGGATCTGATTGGCGCACTCCACCGGATCATGTGGCGAGCCGAGCACGATGCCCGCGCGACGGCTTACTGGCTGGCCGAGTCCCAGTGGCAACGGAAGAAAGCCGAATCCGCGATCGCCCGGTCGGCCGGCCAAGAAATCGCGCAGTAATCCCGACCCTCACTGGTCGGGTTTCTTCATTTATAAAGTATAAAGGGGGTTGAAAACACGTGAACCAACAAACCGCCAAAGCTCTGATCGGCGGGGCCTTCGGCGCGATTCCGGCTTGGGCGATCGGCATGGAGTTGGCCGACGTGACGGCGGGCGTCATTGAACCCATCGCCCGGCACATGAAAGCCGCGAAGGCGTCTGGCCACCCCGGTTTCAGCGGTGTCGGCACCATTTGGCATGGATGGGTCAGTAGCCATGCCTACCTGCCGACGCACTGGGGTGTCCTCTTGGGCCACCCGGATTTGCTAGTCGGCGCGTTGGGGTTGGGTTGCCTCGCCGGGGGATTGGTCGCGCTCAAATCGGCCAAGTCGAGTGGGATCAGTTTCTGGGGCGGACCCGCCAGCGCCGGCAAGGGCCAATACGGCACCGCGCACTGGCGAGTTCCCAAGAGCCTCAACGAGAGCTACCAACGATGGAGTGCCCCGGTAATCAAAGACAAAAAGGCCCTGGCGCTCAAGACGGTCGATGAGATCCGCACAGACGCCGACGCGATTCACGCCAAGTGGGTCAAGAACGGACAAAAAGGTCCTGAGCCCACCATGCCGAAAGTCGGATTGCTGGTTGGGCTCGACACTGAGAAAAACCCGCTGGCTGGCTGGATTTTAGAGCGGGACGAACATGCGCTGATTCTCGGGTCCACCCGGAGCGGCAAGACGCGCCGCCTCATTATTCCGAGCGTGGGCATTATCGGGTCCACGGCCACGGAGAGCCTCGTTGTGACAGACCCCAAAGGTGAGCTCGTGCGCGTTGTTCCTACACAGCGCTAAGGAGTAATCCTTAACTAAAAGTAGGCAGTGGATACCCACTGAACTGTA
>JAJZXX010000186.1 GCA_021806205.1 Bacillota bacterium
GCGGATCATGTTTGTGACCGGCAAACTTGCCACGGCAATCACTTGGTTGTCGTTGATCAACCGTGTGCTGAGGTTGTGCAGGAAATCTACACGTCGATCCGCAACCTTGGCATGAATACGGGCAACTTTGAGCCGTGCTTTCGCTCGGTTCTTAGACCCCTTTTGCTTCCTGGCCAGTCGGCGTTGCGCCCGGGCTAATCTCTTTTCATCCTTGCGGAAGAAGCGGGGGGTCCCGAACTTCGGGCCCGTCGACAGAATGACCGCATCCGTCAATCCTAAATCCATACCGACTGGGGTTCGTCGCGGTTCTTTTAACGCAATGTCTTCGTCAACGAGGATTGAGACAACGTACCGATGGGCCGCGTAGTTCATCAATTGTGAGCCGCGAGGGGTATATTCCCAGTGTGCCTCTATGGATTGCATGAAGGGCAGTTCCCTGGCTTTGCGGTCTGCAACCCATCGCTTCGGGGGTGGTTTTCACGGTGGGGGCAGCGCGGACAGCCACCAATTTCCAGACGGACTAACTCGGTGGGTCCACCGCACCATTCGCAAGGCAGCCCACGAACCACGTCAACCACTCCCCATCCTGGCGTCTGACATTCGGGGCAAAACGTGGAAAGACGGCTACCTAGCTTCACCGCCAGTTCCCGTAGTACCTTCTGACGGGTCGGATTCATATGTGCCCGCATGTCTGTCTCCACATGCGCAAGACCATCGTCTGAATAACCAACGCAGTGCTTTAAAGCGTCACTGAGCGCATCAAACTGCGTAATTCCCTTGAACAAGGGCCCTCCCCTTTGAAGCCCCGAGTTGGGTCTAACGATTAACCCGTGCGAAGGAAAACCGGCCCGGTCACAAAATCGCGTCAAATCCTCGGCAGATTTTGCTACAGTGTAGGCATAGTTCGTATTGAGGCTCACAATTTGTTCCACCACTTCGATGCGCTCTTTTGCATCGACGAAGGCAAGAAGCTCGTAATCGGCAGGGACCACTAGTAGTTGGGGATGAGGACCAAAACTACCTTCACTGGCTAGACCCAAAGTTATTTTGGTAGCGTCCATTCCCATACGCGCCTTTTGGAGAGCTACTTCGCGCGGCGTGCCCCGACGTGCGACCTCTCCGCTGAACGTGCCGAGGAGGTCGGTGTCCAATCCATCTGGTACCCGCATTTGAAGACCGACGGCATCTCGCAAGGGGGGCCCCAGCACGCGTTCTTTCTGATGTTTGGAGGCGAGTACCACCGTTCGTTTATCATAAGGATGGGGAGTAATCTGACCGCTACTCATTGCTTCGGCTCCTTCTTTGCCAACGTGTTACGACCGCCTGCACGGCCACGCGCATGCAAACAAACTTGCGGCAATTAGGACGGTGATTCTCATGAGATGGACGATGCCTAAATCACGACTAACTTATCATATATTGAAACGCACAATTTGCCAATTCGTGTACGAAGAAGCTCTCGTTCTCCCATGATTCGATTATGAACTCTGAGCGCCTGGCGATGTAAGCCTACAGACTCTATCTCAAAGTGTCAGACACGAGTCAGACACGAGTCAGACAATGAGGGTTGCGTTTATGGTGATGTGGTTAAGAGTTGAGGGACGAAGTGGTTCTCATGGGACCGAAAGGCGGTCGGATGGCTTGTCTTCGGCACTACAACGCAGGGGTTTGTGCCGCGAAATTGATCAGAATTACCTGCTGGAAATGGAGGCGTGCCCTTTTTTTGAGTGGGGTCCAGCATGATTCCGGATTCTCTGGTGTTACCAAACATTGAGCGGGACGACACCCGCATTCAAACAATTCGGCGTCTGCGCACCGCGGCGCCGCATATCCCATTTGGGGGACGATCAGTCAGACGCCAGTGCATGAGTACTAAGAAAAGCCCTGACAAGGTCTCCGCCAGGCCGGACGTTTGAAATCGCGTACGGCACCAGGTCAATGTCTATGAGAATCCTTTGTGCGACCATCACGACGTCATTGCGTGGCTGCCAGGATTTTGTCGAAGACGGCTCTCGCCAAACGCTGCGCATCAATCCCCACTACTTGGCGCCGGACTGGGTTAGTGAGTGCAAGCCTCCAAGGGCGAGGGCGCATTGGTGCGCAGTGATTCCCTTACCCGCCATGTGAAAGCGGCCGCCGCTAGACCGGGCAATGACAATATATTCCTTACCAGGGGTAAAAATTAGCTCTGCACTGCGGGACAAGGTCATGCTGCAATCAGTACGCGAGGAGCGAGGGTCGGTTACCATGCGAACTGTTAACGCAGGCAGCGCACAAAGGCTGGAAAGATCGTGCGGGTCCCGAATCCACCTGCGGTGAGCGTGTTCTCGGATTGCGCGATGACGACTTACCGATCCGGAGTCGTCAATAATTCCAGCAGGCCCTTTATTGTGAGTCCTTTCTGTAGAGGATGCCGCATGGGCAAGTCAGGGTGAATCTCGTACCGGTTATTCCTGCCGTCCCGAAAGCGGCTAACGTATCCGCTGTCCTCAAGGTCATCTACAATCCGTTGGACTGCTCGCTCGGTGATTCCTACGGTTGACGCAATCTCGCGAGCCGTCATTCGGCCGCCATTCTGCGCCAAACACAGGAGGACCTGTGCGTGATTCGTAAGAAACGTCCACGTAGTCACCGCTACATCCCTTTCTAATTTTACGACATTGATTTCATGATAGAGCAATTCAGGCTCCTTAGCACGGTTTTGCGCGGTGTGCGCTGTGACGAAATACAGGCTCTCCGTATCGCGACCAAGCCCCGATCGGAGTCGCAACGTCATAAAGTGCTGGCTTAAGAAGGTATTCAGGCAGGTCAATCCGGCCATTTCACCCTATCGCCAATGCCAGCAGGGAATGTGTCTTGCATGACCGTGTGATCTCTTGTATTATGACACACGACAATAAAGTCGCGGTACATGTGTCGTAGTAGTCAACCCGGTGGGCAGGCTTGTAGCCACTATGCGTTCACTTTAACAATCTGTCGGAAAAAAGGTGGTTGTTGGGATGCCAGGACTGACCTCTTCACTCATATTGGTATTGCCGTTGCCTCTACTCCTGGTTGGCCTAGTTGCAAGATCCCGGGAAGACCGCCATGTCCGGACCATAAAGACATGGGCACAGGTGGCTGCATGGTTCGCTTTGGGGGGTTCAGTCTTTGCAGCCGGGTCCTATTGCTTAGGAGTGACGCGTTCGCAAACCTATGCGGCCATTCATTTACCAGCACGGCTTGGCTTGCTGGCTATAAGCATAGATGTCGACAGCCTTACGGTATTTATGCTCGTGCTGGTGGCGTTGGTCGGCTTGGTGGTTATACGGTATTCGTCCCCGTATCTCAAGGGTGACGTCCACGAAGGCCGCTTTCATGGTGGACTCACTCTCACCTTAGGATCATTTTTGCTGCTAATCTCGTCCGGCAATATATGGGAGTTCCTGATCTTATGGGTCGTGACCAGTCTATTTTTGCATGAACTGCTCGCATTCTACCGCAATCGGCCTGTCGCCGTGCTCGCCGCGCGGAAACACTACCTGCTTCAGCGAGTTGCCGATGCGAGCCTTTTAACGGCCTTCGTGCTCATTGTCGGCACATTGCACACGTCACAGTTTTCAGACATTATGGCCGCACTCAGGGGAATCCCTGGCTATGCGTCCGTGTCATTACAGATAGCGAGTGGTCTTTTGGTCGTGGGGGCTGTCCTCAAAAGTGCGCAGTTTCCGTTTCATGGCTGGCTGATTCAAGTAATGGAAGCACCGACACCGGTATCGGCATTGTTGCATGCAGGGATTATCTATACCGGCGCGTTCTTACTGCTGCGCCTGGTACCCATTGTATCGCGAGTGGCTTGGACCGGAGACACGCTCATCTTAGTAGGGCTTGTTTCTATTTCCACGGCTTCTCTAATGATGATGACCACCACGAACATTAAGGGATCACTTGCCTATTCGACCTGTGGGCAAATAGGCTTTTTGTTGATGGAATGTGGCTTGGGCCTATATAGTCTGGTTCTATTACACATTGCGGCGCATGCGGTTTACAAAGCCCACGCCTTTCTGTCATCGGGAAGCGTCGTCGAGTATTTCCGTGGTCCGGCGTTGCCGCTGCCGATGCCGCTATCGGTGTCCATATGGAAAACCCTCGAGAGCCTTGCAATGGCATCAACAATAGTTGTAGGGACTGCATTGATGTTTGGGATATCGTTGGTTAAACAAGCCCCGGTGGCTGTCATGGGAATCATTTTGACCGTAGCGATCTCCCAGTTGGTATTACATGCGTTAAATATGAGAGAGCCCAGCATCGGGGGTTTTCTCTGGATAGTGATCGGAATCAGTGCATCAATTTCAATAGTCTATTTCGCCCTTGAGGTTCTTTTTGCTAAACTATTTCGTCCGATGTGGCTTACGGTTCAAGGTGCTGGACCTACGCATGACGCACTTTTGGGGCTTATCGTGGCAGTGTTCGTAGGCCTCCTGATTGTTCAGCAAAGGCTTCCTCAGATACTGCGGCACCCATTTTGGCAATCCATTTATGTCCACCTGTTCAATGATCTGTATGTGGATATGCTCCTAACTCGGATAGTTCGGAGGCGCTCGGGCCTGACAACGGATCCCTTGCATTCACTAACCCAAGACCACCTACGGGAGGAGATATCATGACCGCTGGCGAGGGATATGAATCGCTTATTATGGACAAGGTAGGCTTAGTTTGTCAGCGCATCGCACCGCTGTGGCCTTTAAAAAATTTTGTCGCGGTGAATCCGTATTTTGGTGTTAGTAATTTAGCGTTTTGGGAAGCACACAGAACACTGGAACGCATCTCAGGTCAGGGGCTTTGCATGCCGCGGGCATACTACGAGCAGCAAATCGCGCAGGGCCGCATCGCAGAGGCAGATCTAGACGCGGCGCTGCACGAATTAGGGTGTTCGTCGGATGTGGCTGCTTTCAAGTATGCATTGGCACAAGATAGTCAGCCGCCGGTGACGCCAGTGCGGCTCGTTACGGATGTCCTTGGAGCCATGGATGGCCAGGATTGGTCGGGTTTTGCAGTTGAACGCATGAGCCGATACTGTGCGGCATATTTTGATGAAGGACAAGCGATGTGGCCCATGCCATGGAAAGACGGCTCGCTATATAAAGGGTGGTGCGTATTTTCGCGAGTGGACAAGAGCCTTCGGATGATGGGTGTCACGGGTATGCGGGACGCTATGGCGGCATGGCCGGACTCGGCTCCTGCAGCCATTGTTTCAGCGTTGCGGATCCTTGAAATGCCGATTGAAGCCATGGACGATTACTTACATGCAGCGCTAATCAGCATTTCTGGTTGGGCGGCATGGGCGCGCTATCTGCGTTGGCGGGCTGAACTTCATGGAGAACACGATGGGGCATTACGGGACCTACTCGCTATACGCGTAACCTTTGATGCCATGCTTTATCAGCTCCGCTACAGTCAAACACTGATGGCCAATTGGCGCGAGTGTGTGATGTCCATGACACGGACCGAGAGCCCTACCGACGTTCCGATTGATGCGGTATTGCAAACGGCTTTTGAACTCAGATACCAAAGAGAACTGGCTGAAACTTTAGGTGACCGAAACAAGACGGCGGATACCAAGAAAGTGGTCGATGTGCAGGCCGTCTTTTGTATTGACGTGCGTTCGGAGGTGTATCGGCGGGCATTAGAAACGACAACATCTAAGGTGGAAACGAGGGGTTTTGCGGGTTTTTTTGGTATTCCGATGGAATTCCTTCCTTTTGGATCTTCGGAAGCGAAGAGCCATCTACCCATACTATTTAAACCATCGTATCGGATTGGCGAGTCTTTAGGCACTACGAAAACGAATGCTAAAGCCTTAGCCAAACATATGGCGCGGCGGCAGACTTGGTTACGGGTTTCGAAGGCCTGGAAGAGTTTTAAAACTTCGGCGTCGTCGACTTTTGGATTCGTCGAGGCCACTGGATTGCTGCTTGGCGCAAAACTGATAAGTGATAGTATGGGGTGGACGCGGGTGACGCCACCCCCCGACCGCATGGGATTGCCGCGGTGGATATACGACCGTCTGAAGCCCACATTGGCACCTGGGGACGGGGGGGCTACGGGCATTCCAGAAGGTGACCGCCCTGGGACGGCGGAAGTGGTGTTGCGCAACACTGGCATGGTCCAGAAATTTGGGCGTCTGGTACTATTTGTGGGTCATGCCAGTAGCAACGCCAATAATCCCCAGGCGTCGTCCCTGGACTGTGGGGCATGCGGCGGGCAGTCTGGCGAGGCGAGTGCTCGGGTCGCGGCTGCGCTGCTTAATGATCCTCGGACTAGGCAGGGTCTAGAGCACCAAGGTATCAAGATTCCTGCCGACACCTATTTCATGGCGGCGTTGCACGATACAACAACCGATGAGATTCAGTTATTTAACCGCAAAGACGTTCCGGCGTCACACATCCAGGACGTGGCCCAGCTAAGCGATTGGTTGAAAGCGGCTGCAGCCATCAGCCGCCGCGAAAGGGCGTCTTCCTTGGGAACACACAGCTTATCTCCTTCATCGATCGAACGGGACATGCGGCGGAGTGCCCAGGATTGGGCGCAAGTACGCCCGGAATGGGGGTTGGCGGGCAATGCCGCCTTTGTCGCAGCCCCGCGGGTGCGTACGGCGCATTGCAACCTCAAAGGCAGAGTGTTTTTGCACGAGTATGATTGGCGCCAGGACACTCAGTTTGTGGCGTTGCAGTTGATTATGACTGCACCAATGATCGTAGCAACTTGGATAAATCTGCAGTACTACGGATCTATGGTCGACCATCGCCGATTTGGTAGCGGCAACAAGGTGTTGCACAATGTGGTGGGAGGTTCGATCGGTGTGCTGGAAGGTAACGGGGGGGACTTGCGCGTTGGGTTGGCGTTACAGTCACTGCATGATGGGAACCGGTGGAGGCACGAACCCATGCGTCTTAACGTTCTTATCGAGGCTCCACAATTTGCCATAGATGACGTGATTACCCGTCATGCTGCGGTGCGAGAACTGGTGGACAACGCATGGATACACCTTTTCCAAATCGATGAGGATGGCGCCCTGGTTCGCCGAGGCGTCAACCAGCAATGGAGAGCTTGGCCTGTACGCGCTGATCCAACGGGGTGAAGGATCTCGGATCTGTGGGGGTGTTGCGGTGGGCTTGCGTTAGTTAGCACTATGTTGGATGATGCGGTGGCAAAGGGGTGGACGACTATGCGCAGCTCAATACGTTAGGAGACCTGAAATTTCAACATACGAATAGCCATATTTGCTGGACATTGGCTCTACATCTTGGCTCTTGCTCATCGAGTGTTCTTCAGGTTGTAGCGTGGTTTTTAGTGTGGGATAGGACAAGTGGGCAGGTGGTTCCGAAGCAATACGCCGACGCCCTGGGTAAATATGAGTGCCTCCGCCTAAGTAACCCCTGTTATGGAAAAATATCAACCGATGAGCAAGAACCTACATCTTGTTATGCTGCGTTGGGACACTCTAACAAGGGAGCGAACAAGATGCAAGCTTTTGAT
>JAJZXX010000153.1 GCA_021806205.1 Bacillota bacterium
TGCCGACAGTTCGTATCGTACGGTGGCCAACTGGATTCCCGTTGCCATTGACGGAAGTGTCCTGGAGATTCCTAACACGCCCGACTTGCGCGCCGCCTACGGCAGTGCCTCGGGCATTGCCCGCGCCCAATGGTGTAAAGTTAAGGATAAGCGAATAGTCCCGCGATTCAGCAAGATAAGAAGCATAGGAACAGTTAGGCGCATATAGCCTCACACGCCTCGGAACCGACGGGAGCGCGCTCGAGTACTGTACCGGGAGTCGGATGTTTTTCCGGGAAAATCGATTGGGTGTGGCTCTTCTGGAGCGAAGCAATAATAAAACATATATTTGTATTGATGGAAATAAAGAAGCCGGACCGAATGGTCCGGATGTTTCCGAGCTGTGCAATTCACTACGTTAGCGACAATTCACCGCGATAGCGAGCGAAAGCAAAGGTAACGTGCCAAGCGGTTACCGGATTTCGATCGGTAACAAATTAGTGGACAGCATCGCCTTACGGTCCTTACGGTGCACTGGGTCAGAGAAGCGGCGCCAGGCTACCCATTGGAAGTTAAGATGATGGGTCCTACTCCACCGTATCAGTTGCTGGTTGCGCGACACCGTGACCACACTCGCCAGAGCCACCGACCCCGCCTTCGACCAGCTCATGCCCTGATGTTTTTGCCGTCCGGCCACGCAGAGATCGTTGGCTTTCTCTCCGCGATTACTGGAGTTCCGCAGGCCCAGTTGCTTGCGGAGGGCATAACAAGGGATATAATCCCGGTTGCGCTCGAAATAGCCGATCAGCGTCTCGACGGACTGCCCGGACTTGATCTTGTCGGGGTCGAGGGCCCGCAGGTAGGCTATGGCGGCGTCCACGCGGCCGCGCCAGAGCAAGGTGAGGAGGCGGGACAGCACCGCATTGCGGATCTTGGTCCCGCGACAGAGGGTACTGAGTTCCTTGGCACATTTCTCCTTCAGATGAAACCAATCGAGAAGGATGCGTTTCGACCCGAACCAGGCTAAGCGTTCCAGAATGGCCGCGTGCAGGGTCCGCTGCCCGTCAACGAAAAACTGCAGATAGTGGGTCGAGAGCACGCCGTTGGAGAGCAAGAACGCCACGAGGAACTGCAGCACGGGGACGGTCCCGAACCCGTTCAAGATATACCAGCCAGCGGTGATTTGGACATGGGCGATCGTATTGTGCACGTATTCGCGGGGCTTTTTCGCCGGAGTCTCCGCTTCTGGCGGGGATGCCGTGGGGCCTGGCGAGGCCCCCGTGGTCGGCGGTTCAGCGGACATCCGGGGACGTTCCCGCTGGGGTTTTTGCTTTTTCACACCGACATCATCGATCGAGGCGTTGACCACCCGCGTGGGATCCTCATAAAACTCATTCGCCGCCTCAAGGGGAATCTGCAAGGCTTCAGGGCGCGCGGCGTTATACGCCGCGAGGGATTCGGCAACCTGAGCTGGGGGCAAGCGGGCTTCGGCCATCGGTAACCCATTCACCTCCGTACCGGCGAGCGGCTGTCCCTCGGCGGCAAAGCCGTGGGCTGTCAACTCCGCCGTGGCCAGCTCCTCTATCTGCGCTTGCATCGCAGTGCCCTCGCGTTCCACGATCGCGGCCACCGTTCTTACCGGCGTCGGGTCGCTCTCCTCGTGGCGGACCCGATTGAAGAGCCTCACCGCCTTCCGATACGACATGTCACCGGCCATGGTGAGCACGAGTTCGGTCATCCCGGCGGTGCGATAGTATTCTCGCGGCCCAAGGGCCGCGAACAGGTCGGTCGCACTGTTCCACACGGTTTTCGAGCCGGTGGTCAGCGCATAGGTGGGGAAGGTCAGGCGGCCGATTTCCCCGTCGACCCGGTAGGGGGTGGCATTCACGGTCAGATCTCCGCCCAGGCTAGCTTGGGCTAGCTGGGCTTTCTTGTGGGACAGGGTTTTCAAGTAGGTGGTCGTAAGGGTACGAGTCGCTCCTTCCCTCAAACCTAAGACCATCTCTTCCACCTCGTCGATGATCCGATCGCTGTTCTCGGGAAGTTCTACCTCACGGATAATAGGATCAACTTCAACTATGCTATCGTGATCGATAATGTCAAGAGTCAACCGTGCGAGCATTGTATCATTCCTCCTCCCCACCACCATAAGGGAGGGTTTTCCAATTGTCCATAGACATGTTGAATCTTACTTACTTTATCTCGCTAACGTAGTGAATTGCACAGCTCGGATAAATTCGCTCCAGCACCAGACCGAACGGAAGCCTTCATGCGCCACACAAGTAACCTACCAGTCGGCACCAATATCAGTCGATGCGCAAGAGCCTACAGTCCCCAGTCCTCGTCAAAAAGGTGAGTTATCTCTAATTTGGAGACGGCCCATCGCACAGGTGTGGATTGTCGTCGGCAGGCCACGCTGAGTATGTAATTGGTGTGGGGCGCAAAAGTATAGTAGTTGAACTGACCATCTCGTACCCTAGTCTCGTTAAGCGGTACCGAAAAAGACAGCGGTGCCAAGAAGAATCCTTGGCCCACTGCCTTCATGACAGCTTCTTTCCGGGTCCACAACGTGTACAAGGCCTGCAACTGCGCGTTTCTCCCCGGTTGCGTGTTGATCGCGTTGATTTCTTCGGGCACGAACATGTACGGGATAATTGCGAATGCCTCCTGATTGACCCTTTCCACATCCACGCCAACTTCGCCGTACCGAGATAGAGCACACGTGACCATACCGTGGGTATGGGAGAGATTGAAATACAACGGTTTCGAACATCCATCCAGGACCGGCTTCCCGTAGGCATTTTTCGTGAATCGGACATGACGTGGGGAAACATTCAGAAATTGTCCGATGGCACTTTTGCTCAAAATGCGCCCTGCAAGGAACTCGACCTTTTTGAAGTCGACTCGATAACGCTCATAAGTTGCTCGTTCCTCGTCATCGAGCCAGTACAACCCCGGTTCCAACTTCTCGAGTCGAGGAGTTGGGTCTAAGGACAGCCACAGAACGAAAATGGTCGATACCTTTCTCGCGATGTCTTTCATGGGATGACCATGATCCGCCGAGTCGCACCGGATTTTTGCTGATCCCAAGCGGTTTCGATTTGACGCAGGGGAATTTGTTTCACGGCAACTTGGAGGGGACATGATAACTGGCGTAGCCCAAAATGGATAGCGATTGCTTGCAAACCGCCGATGCCGCTAAACGCAGGGTTTCTCCAGCCACCGTTCCAATCTGGACCCATCGTGCACTGACAGCGGCAGTCTCCAGGATTGCCGCTGCAGGTCTCCCCCATAGATAATCAACGATCACATCCACCTCGCCTTGGCGGCCTCACGATACGCGCTGGTCCAGTTGTCGTCCCACCCCACCAAAGGCACAAGCGCGTCAGCTCCGAGGGATTGAACGTTTTTTAACGAACCTCGTTGCGATCAGCCGCCACGACGCGGCCAGCCCCTAAAAACTTTGCCGACTGCACGGCGAGCGGCCTACAATACCCGCCGCCCCACCGCAACGACCACCGTTGGTCGCAGAATCGGGCTAAACACCGGGTCCATGTGGCGCCACCCGAAGTTCCAAGCGTTCTGAGCTGAGCTGTTCATCGAGGCGACCCACCCACCGCCCTCGTAATGCCTCTCGTTCTATCACTTTTGGACGATTGCCCATACCGACAACGGGCAATGAGGCTCGTTATAGCTTGCCACCCTCTCCAAATACGGATGCCCGCTCACGGGCACGTACTTTTGCAGACCGCCGAACAGCACGATCGCTAACGCTTCACGGTTTCCCCACCCTTCGCACTGGTAAATGTTCGAAAACCCAGCCAGCAATTCTTGTAATCCTTGAGGCGTAAACCGCCAGTAGTCACTAACGTTGTCCGGACGTGTATGAATCACTTCCATACACGCTGTCGCCACAATAAGCCAACCACCATGCCGCAAGACGCGTTTCATTTCATTTACCGCCGTCTTCGGCCGCGCCAGATGCTCAATCACTTGATCACAAATGACGAAGTCAAACGCATTGTCTGCGAATGGCATATGTTCCGCATCAACCTCGGGAAAGCTTGTCGGAGTATATTCAATTTGAGTTGGTTCGAACATATGAAATATGGCGCCCCTATCGCCGCTAACTTCAAGAACCTTCCCGCTCCGAGTGCCCGTTTTAAAAAATTCACTTATTCTCCTGTACATAACGTATCGGGTAATATGAAACCCGTCCTCTGGCACAGGAAGGTTCAATCGAATACCACATCCGATGGCGGCTTCCATGATCGTCGCAATTTGCGAAATGTCCATGTCGACTCTGTTAGATATTTTACGAATCCAATGCGACATAGGATGTTCCTGCAACCACCAATTGTCGACAGCACGGTCTCTCATTGGGTTTGGGTCCATGTGCACCGCCTCCTAAGTCAAAAAGTACCTTTCAGATACTGTACCATAAAATCCCAGGACAGGCAACCTGATTGAATCCATGAGCGACTCCCAACTGCCCCGAAAATACTAAAGGCCACCCGAGGCGCACTGAACTACAGCCCTCCTACGAAAGAACGGTTGTTCGCTTCGGAGAGTCGGCATTCTGCCCGCCGAAGCGCCCGCCGCACGGCTATCCGGTGGAACTGGCCGGCTGTTCGATTTCTTTCAGGATCACCTCATAGCCCAAGGCCTGCAGGCGGTCCACGCTCCGCAGCACGATCTGTCGTCGGTCGCGCCGGTCATGATAGGTGACCCCGAGGTCCTGATAGGGTTCCCGGGTCCGGACAATACCAATTGACGAGATCGAGAGAATTTCCAGGCCGCACCTAGACTACGATCTAGGCCTTAAGTTAGCGCATATGCGGGGGGCCCCCCGCGAGCGCATCACGGATGACGGCGATTTACCGTCCGACAAGATCGCGTTTTACCAACGGGGTCCCCAATGGTGCCGCGATCAAGCCACCACGTTGGGGCCCGACGTCGCCGCGGTGGTCACCGAATTGTTGGAGGTTGATACGCTGCGGCGCCCAAGGGATTATCCGGCTCGCGGAGACGTATGGAGCCACACGACTAAACGCGGCGTGCCGCCGCGCGCGACTCTTTGGAGATAGGCGCTATCAGACCGTCAAAGGCATCCTGCTCAAAGCGCTCGACGCGGACTCCTTGCCGGAGACGCCCGTCGGGGAAAAGCCTTACAACATACCCATTTACGCGATCCCGAGGCCTTTCGACCGATTGCTGATTCGACCAAGACATCCGAGGAGGGAACGACCCGATGACTCCGAACGATTTACCCAGCATTCTGCGGCAATTGCGCCTGAGCGGGATGTTGGCCACCCTGGAGGCCCGCCAGCAGCAAGCACAAGCCGAACAGTGGAGTTACGCCGAATTTCTCGCGCCTGGCCGCGTGCCGATGGATTCGCCAGCACCAATCCGTCTGTTTCACCGGCTCCGTCGGAGTCGGGAAAAGCCATTTGCTCCAAGCACTGGGATATGCAGCGTGTCAGCAGGAGTTTCACGTCGCCTACCGCAAAGCCAGCCAGCTCTTCCAGGACTTGTCGGGCGGCCATGCCGACGGGACGTTTGAACGGCGGCTGCGATTTTACCTGGGCGTCGACTTGCTGATTGTCGACGATTTCGGTCTGCGGGATCTCCCGGCACAGGTGGCGGAGGACTTTTTTGAGTTGGTGTGCCAGCGAGAACAACTGGGGTCCTGGCTGATCGCCTCGAACCGCGAGCCGGCCGACTGGTACGGCCTGTTTCCCAACCCCGTGGTCGCCGAGGGCGTGCTTGACCGCTTAGTCAACAGTAGTTATCACATTGTCCTCGAAGGCCGGAGCTACCGTCCGATGCATCGTCCGGACGCCCCCCCTGCAGCCCCCGACCCAATAACCCCAAGGAGGGAGACGACGATCATGGCGTGGATTCGTTGGCGCGGACCGAACGCGCATCTCATGACGACAGAGTGGGTCGGCGGCAAGAGTCGGCAACGGTATTTGGCGAGCCTGGGCGGGGTCTATGCGGTGTCCGGGTCGATGCGGGTGGCCCTAGGAGCTTGTCCATTTATTATCGGAACATACCATATATATGGAACCGATCCAACGATAACCATATATATGGGGCAACGAATGACCAAGATTTCAATTTATGGACAAGCTCCTTGTAGCGCAATATCCCGACGTCGCGATCGATTGGGCCGCCATCGATCGCACCTTAGCCGCGGGGCCTCGGGGCAGCCAGCCGCTCACGGCCACCGCCTGGGAGTGGGCCCAGGTGGAGCATTTGTTACGCGAATGGGCGGCCACCGGTCCAGCGGTCTTTCCGAACGAACGGGCGACCATGCAGGCGGCCGCGGCGGTCTTACAGTCCTGGCGAGTCCGTACCGGGGGTGGCAGCATACCCGACCCCGCCTCTAAGTAACCGCCGTAAGGGAACGGGGACGTACCGCCGAACGCAGTGCCTGCGTTCCGTGCGGATCTACGGGTTCCCCCAAGCACTAGCTCTTCCGGGGATTTCGGCGTGGTTTCCGGACGTTCACGGTGCCGTGGTCTAGAAGCTCCCTAATTTGCAAGTCGGGTGCGGATTCCCAACGCTATCCGCTAACCCTCCACAGTAACGGCCGAGGAACCCCTTGTTGAGGCTAACTTATTTTGTCATGGGTTTGACAAATGAGGTTGTCATCATGGTTTCCGATGTGACCGCTCGCTATGTTGAGATTGTCGGAGACTGTCGGACGCATGCGCCTCCCCAATAGCATTCGCGTTTGGCGTAGGCTGGGGACTTCGGCCGGCAGCCAAACGCGAATCCCAGCCCATTGGGCTGATTCTTCTACATTCCCAGAACCTCTCTGAACCGAGAATACCCGACAGATCTTGTGACCGGCATGTTAGTCGAAGTGATGACAATTAGCGTTAGCGCCAACACCCCTCCTCCAAATCCCCAGATCGTCCCAATTTGCAATCCGGATGCGAATTTCCAACGCTACCCGCTATCCGCAGTGGCGGCCGAGGAACCCCTCCGAATCCCCACAGCGTGTCCCCTAGTGACACGATTTGCGTGCGGGGGGCGCTCGTGCGATGTCACCCCTTCGACTACCCTGACGGCCTAAGAGCTGCCGGGTATTCTCGGTCGAGAAAGGTCCTGGAGAACCCTAAAACATCAACTCGATGGGCTGGCGAACAGCTGAAGTCTCCAGCGTACCCCAAAGAGGATTGGGGAGGCGTAGGCAATTCCCATCCTTCCCCCACACTATCAAAAAAGGACGGATCAAAACGGGGCATGATGCCAACGTGATTCGTCGCCCAATGACACCATCAGTGAGTCTCAACATTGGCTTCCTTTTCCGCTAGCAAAGTGGCTTCCTTTGTCTCGACCGTCCATCAGGCCCAGCTCTTCGACATCCAAGGGACCATCCATTTTGGATGGTCCGGCGTTGAGGGCGCTGAT
>JAJZXX010000198.1 GCA_021806205.1 Bacillota bacterium
ATCTCATCTTTCCCTACGAGTATATCATGCATGCAGGGCCATCAGACTACCTTCGCATCCCTCAGGGAAGATCGACGGAACACAAGGGTCATCGTGAAGGATATTCAATGCGCGGGTACCCACCGTTCAACAACGCCACATACAATAGGCCGCAAGACAACTGGCTAAGGGCAATTCTGTGTCCATTTTACATTACGAAGAGGCGCTGGCGACACAGCAGGCTGGGGACTTGCTGCAGGTGTCCCGTCCGTATTTGATTCGTTTGTTGGAAGCGGGGAAGATTCGCTATCACCTCGTGGGATCTCACCGTCGGGTACGGTTGGGCGATCTTTTGGACTACAAGAGCACACGGGACCGTCTGCGTAAAGCCAACATCAATGAGATGGTGCGGGTGTCGGAGTCTTTAGGGTTGTACGACTCGGATGATTTCGACGAACGGGAGCCATAGACATGGCTTTCGTTGCGTTTCTGGACACCTGCATGCTATTTCCTACGAATTTCCGCGGTGTCATTTTGACCAAGGCGGAAGTCGGCATCTGTCAGGTCCGGTGGAGCCCCGACGTTTTGGATGAGTGGCAACGAACCTATATTAAAAACGCGAAAGTGGATGCTGCCAAAGCCGAGGCTGGTGTGAGCTATTTGCTCGGTATCATGACCGATGCGTTCCCCGATGCTATGGTGGATCGCAGTTACTATGCGCATGCGATTTCCGCGATGCCGAATGATGAGAAAGACCGCCATGTGCGGCCCCCGCTATTGCTAGCAAGGCTGACGTATTGGTCACGGCCAACCTGGAAGATTTTCGTGTGTCGGCAGGATTCTGTGACACGGACGTTCAGCATCCGGACGATTTTTTGTGCTATCAATTGGAGCTTGCCCCACAGGAGTTTTTTCATGCCCTTGAGGACCTTGCTCGATGGTCCTCGTCGTGCGATCGAGTCGGGCGGCCGCTTCTTCTTTGGTCAGCCAGCCGGGATGGACGTCTGGCATGTTGATTCTCCTTTGTCGTACGACAACACTTCGGTACAATCCCTAGAAATCCTGCCCGTCTTCGCGCTATAACTCGGGAGGATCTGTCGCGCCAGACGATACAGTGTGGCTCGACTCACGTGCGTCATCGCACAAATGTCTTTGAGCGTGAGATGGGGGTCTCGATGAACCAAGAGCTCCAGGGCATGCACCAAGCCTGGGTGATGTGCCGTATAGGTTGGGGGTTGGGGGTCGTCCTTGATACACCCCCCGGGCTTTGGCGGCGGCAATGCCCTCGATCTGGCGTTCCTTGATGAGGTCCGCCTCAAATTCGGCAATCCCGGTCAAGACCGTGATCAGGAGCTTGCCAATCGCGGTCGACGTATCCACCACATCTCCGCCTAGATTCAGCACGACGAGGGCCACGCCGCGCTCGGTCAATGTGGCCTCGTATTGATGGCGTCCTGCGTGCTGCGGGCAAAGCGGTCGAGTTTGGTGACGACTACGGTGTCGCCCCGCGTGACTTGGTTGAGAAGCGCGGTAAATTGCGCGCGAGGCGTTAGCGAACGGCCCGAGAGTTTTTCTTGAACATGAATGGTCTCGATATCGCTAATTCGCAAATCACTCACGGAATAGGCTCCTCTCTGCGTTGCAACCAAAAGCACTACCATGTCTTGGCATCTGGGACAATTCAATAAAAACAGAACTGCAGTTCACACTTGTGGATACTATCACGGCCTTTTTCGACGGTCAAGAGATTTTTGGATATTATTGTCGCCTAGTAGCAATAAATTCATACTATTAGTGCTGACCTCCCGCTGATGGGGGATGCGCGAGCCGCCGTCGTGGACGTTGGCCGTGTGGATGGGCCTGGCCGTGGGTGTGGCCGGGCTGGGCAGCCGGGTGGGCGTCGGACCCCGCTGGCCTCTTTGGGATGATGTCGAGTTGGGCGTGCTGGCGATCATGGCGGCCGTCGACGCGACCGACCGGATGCTTGCCCATCGCCTGATCGCCGTGGCAGCGGACTGGGGTCTCGCCCTGCATCTCTGGACCCATTCCCTCACGCCGGGGCTATTCTTGAGGGCTCTCGCGTTCTTCGTGGTCGGCCTGGGCCTGGTTTGGGTTACGCAGGATGGCTTCGGCTTCGGAGACGTGAAATGGCTGACCGGGTTCGCCCTGGTCGTCGGGTGGCGCTGGGGTTTGGCGGCTGCCGTGTCCGGATTGTGGCTAGCGGGCGCTTGGGTGGTCGGGCGGAGGCTGGGGCCCCGCCGGCATGCGTCGACGCGGTACGTCCCGCTGGCTCCCTTCTTCGCTCTCGGCGGCTGGCTGGCTCTGATCGGATATGCGGTACATATAATGAAGGAACTCGTTGCGGTCAGCGTCATGGTTCAGAATGGTGCTGCATTCGGTGTGATGGTGATTGTATGCGTCAAGATGATCCACCGTTTTAACCCGATTCTTGGGAATCCGGCTGCCATCTAGGCGGTTAAGGGGTGGTGAAGATGTCAGAGTGTCGGTGCGGTAGCGGTCTGGCACAGTCTGAATGCTGCATTCCCGAAGTGGCTCCGGTGACCATCCTTCCGAAAACAGACGTCACGCTTGACCTCGGATGGGTGATTCGTGGTGGGATCAATTCCAACGGTCAACTCCTTGCAATTCCCCCCGAAGTTGGGAGAAGGATTGCGAATGGCCTTAAGGTTTCCACGCGTTTTTACTATCCGGATCAACTAGATGACGGGATTGACACGATTATCGCAGAAGTGGTGTCTTCCGTTGCGCCGTTCGAGCAGGCCAGGTTAGAATTGGCGCTTGGCGTGCAATCTGTTGCTCGAGACATTAGTGCTCTTAGAATAGCTCTTTACGCCACGTGGTATCATCAACGGCAGTTTCTTTATCGGTGGAGTCGCTTGCGAGGGCGGTACGCCCTTCGGGCACAGAGACCTAAAATGGGGTTTCCCCGCCCCCAGCACCTAAACGGTCATGCTGGCAGCGCATCGTCAATTCTAGGTCGGAGGTCCAATAGGTGTACGTATTCATCGATGAATCGCAGGATAATACCCAATTTGTGCTGGCTGGGGTGGTTGTGCCGGATCTCGTTGTCCCGCAGTCCATCGTCGGAAAATGGCGGACAGCGGCTCGTCACCTTAACCTCCGCGATGTTCACGAATTTCACGAAGCGCACCTATATCGGAATCATCCTCGAATGCTCACACGAGCCCTAACCGTCTTGGAAAATGTCGAGCGCAAAAAACGGCGGCCACAACCGCGTCATGACCTTGAAGTGGTCGCTGTGTACTATTTGACCTCCTCCCCGCCCTAAAGGACGGGGATTCCCTTTTTCGTGAATGCTGAAGCGTTCACGTGTCGACGCCGATGGCGTTACGACTCTCCGCTGTCTCCAATCGCTTTGAAAAGCGGCGGGCCGTGGGCGGAGATGAACTGCAGCCGGAAGATCCCTCCACCGGGGGTCGAGCGGGGCTCGGCCGTGGTTGCAGGTTTTGGGATTTGCGCCGAAGCCCTCCGTCGGGTTCCTGCGCTGGGGCATAGCGCCCCTGACGCTGGAGGATCCGTACCACAGATCGTCGGCCAGGCCGACGCACGTGGACTCGAGCCTTGGGTGTGCCGACGCTTTGCGTCGGCGCCTCGACCTCCGGCGACCGAGAGAGGTCCTTCCTGCGTGGTGCGAACGCCCGTTGGGCTCCCCCACGAGGTCGAGGGTATCTTTTCTCCCTTGAGGAGAAACGTACAAGTACAAGCCTAAGAAGGCCGAAAACAAATCCCGGTCGGCATCAATGGTCTGCCCATTCGGGCAAACATGCCGATGGCGGCGTTGGTGAAGCGGTTTCTTCGCCCGCACTCCGCAAGGGCAAGTGGACGAAAGGGCTGTCGTGTGGGTTACGTATTCATAGAGACCACCGCCGGCACTCGCAGCCTTGCGGCGGTCTATGGCCACGAACAACCCCGGCGCCCGATCGCGCACCGATCGCGGAAACGTCTTTTGCCATGCGACATAAGAAAGTTTCTCTGCTTTGTGGAACACCCCGAAGGCTAATAGATCATTCGCCATCCGGCCATGCTCCGATTTGCGCGTGGCCGCCAACCGCCGGTACTGCTCCGCGATCTGCTGCTGGGTGCGCACAGCGGCCTTCGACCGCTGCTGCCAGTGGCACCGTCCGGAAATATGGGAACCATTCGGGTGAAAACAGGCGGGGCTTCCGGCCCGATGTTGGCGGTCGAAGTGGCGGGCTAGTCGTCGTAATTCCTTCCGGAGATCGGCGACCCCGGGGGCTAATTTCCAATGGAAGACCCGAGTTTCCGTCACGCCATGGATCCACGAGGGCCCAAGATCATAGCTCACGGTTTCCTGGCCGATTTGTCCTTCATGCCGTGCTTTGGGACGAACAGGCGGGAGTCCCTCCACACAAATTGGACGCGATAGGTCCAGCACCCGCGCATTCGCGCGCGTATGACCCGACTGTCGCGATAGTGCCCGCCGCCAATCACGCCTTCGATGCGGGCGAACTCCTCGCGTTCCGTTGGGGTTTTCGGTTGCGCCAGCGTAAACCGATGCCCGCCCCATTGGAACCCCACCAGCGTTCCGTCGGGGAGAATTGGTTGCATGTCGCCATAGCCATCCTTGCACTTCAGCGAATGCAGGCCACGCCGAGTAGATTTGAAGCGGGGACGGCCGTGGACGCCGAGTTGCCAGTCCCGTACAGCGCGGTACACGCGGCGTCCAAGCGCTTGGGCTTCTTGGGCACCAACCTGCTCTCGCATCCAATACCGGCGCAAGGAGGCGCGTACGACATCAACGCCGACTCCGTGAACTCATGCGCGGCGTCGAGCGCACGAAACGCCGCCGTGCGTGCGGCCCGTTCCGCGGTCTGGATGGCCTTCGATCCGCGCGCTTTATGCCCCGGATTCTTATCAACCGTGGTCAACGTGGCGCCTGCTACCGAGGAGGACAGTCTTCGGACCGGTCTTTCCCACCGTTCACCCACTGGACTGCGGCTATCGAGTCGAAACCCGAGCGAGCTTCCCCTCACTCCGTGAAGCACGACGTGTCATCCGCACGCCGAGCGGTGAGCCCGCATGGAGCGGGCCAAATTCCATCGCCAAGAGATCCCCTACCGTAGTCGCCTCGATTCCGTGACGGCTAGCCAGTTCTCAGAAAGCTCGCCGAGCGCAACCCACCGACATCCACCGCCAAAGTCCTATGTGTTCATTGATTTGTATGCGCAGACAAAATCAATCTCGACCAAGATGCCCATCAACTGAGAGCCCACCGTCGTGCGCACAGGGTAGGGCGGTGAGAAAAACCGCCGGTAGACGCGGTCGAACCCGGTAAAATCGTTTAAATCGCTTAGGTGTACTGTCGCCTTGAGGACGTCATTCAGGGTAAGCCCTTGGTCTTCCAACAACGCCTGTAAATTCAAAAGCACTTGCTCCGTCTGCTCTTCAATAGAGTTGCCGGAAATCCGCCCAGTGGATGGGTCGGTCGGGCCCATACCCGCGGTAAACAACAGGTTGTCCCATCGAATGCCCTGGGAATAGCTCCCGCTAGGCTGGGGCGCGCGTAATGAGGTTTTTAGTTCTTTCACGGGATAAGACGCCTCCATAAAATGACTTTCAAGAAAAATATCCTTGGGACAGCATAGCGACAAGGCGTCATCCGACTTTTAGACTCCTGCGCCGTATCTCGGTATGGCGTTCATCGCTCGACTTACCACCTCAGGATTAGCATTGCCGCCGCTTAAAATGACCGCTACGCGCCGTCCCCGAAACCGCTCCTGATGCTCCAGGATGGCAGCCAACCCCACCGCACCCGACGGTTCCGCAATCACCTTGAGATGCCGAGCAATAAGCCCCATCGCTTGCAATATGGCCTCCTCCGACACCAACAAGATGTCGTCCAACAGTCGGCGCATAATGCCAAAGGTCATGTCGCCAGGGCGCAACGCCAGAAGTCCGTCAGCGATACTGGCCGCCTTATCGACGGATACGGGACGGCCTTGTTGCAGCGACTGCTTCGCCGCCTGCGAACCCTGCGGTTGGACCCCTATCACCTCTACACGCGGCGCCAGTGCCTTTACTGCGGTGGCCACCCCACTGATCAGGCCGCCCCCGCTCACCGCACACAGGACCACGTCGACCCCGTCCAAATCCTGCATCAATTCGAGTCCCAGGGTGCCTTGACCGGCAATAATTCGACGGTCGTCAAAGGGATGAATCACCTGGTAACCCTCTTTCTCGGCCAATTTCGCCACGTGTTCGAACATCTCCGCGGAATTCCATCCATGCTGGATCACGCTGATCGGGGCATTTATTGGCCTCGCCAACGGCTACTTCGTATCGCGCCAGCGAATCGCTCCCTTTATCGTCACGCTGGCCTCGCTGTCCATCCTCGAAGGGGTGGCTCTGTATCTTACCAATGGCTACACGATTACGATTCCGTCGTCACCGATTACATTTGTCGGTCAAGGGCTGATCTTGGGCATACCTGCTTCGGCGGTTTTTGCGTTGGCAGCGGTAATCGGGGGAGGCATCCTCTTGAATCGAACCCGAACCGGCGTCCACATTACCGCATCGGGGGCAAACGAATCCAGTCTCGTTCGATCGGGTGTAAACGTTGCAGCGGTAAAGTATGTCGTCTACATTTTGAGTTCGGTTGCGGCCTCGTTGGCGGGAGTTATCTATACCGGCCAACTTGCCTCGGGATCGGCCGACATTGGCTCTTCCTTCGAATTAACCGTAATCGCGGGGGTAATTTTGGGCGGTACCGATTTGTTTGGCGGAAGTGGAACCATATTCGGCACAGTTATTGGGATGATCATCATCGAGATGGTCTCGGACGCTTTAGTATTGTTCCACGTATCTCCGTCTCTGACCCAAGTCTCCCAAGGGTTGATTTTGCTATTGGCCATCCTGTTAAACATGAAAATCGAGGGTATTCGGTCGTACCTGAAAATCAAACCCCGGACCATCCGGTGATCTTTCTTCCGGCAACGTCGAACGGCCAAGATTTGGTAGTCCGCGCACACGGCGCGGACTACCAAATCGTCATGCTAGCCATATTATATACTCAACTTTCCAAGGCTGATTTTAGGATGAAACCCTGCCACGCTTGGCATTGAACAATTTATTTACGTGGGTTGACATGAAGAAGCGCCTCTTTCTTGGTATAATTTGTTTGCACACAAAAATATACAGAAAGAAGCACTATTGATGATAACACAACATACATACTAAGATGGGTCAGGCAGTAGGGAGCAACCTCCACGCCCTAACAAAACGTAAGGGCGCGGAGGCGTTATTCAGTCCAAAAACGTCATGAGTTTTGAGGGTGTTTTCCAGTAAAACGTGTCACCTAGTGACACGTTGCGGGAGACAGGCACTCCACGCCTTAAGGTTGCCATCGTAGTAACCTCAA
>JAJZXX010000199.1 GCA_021806205.1 Bacillota bacterium
GGCGAAGGTAATGCGGTTCGCCAGAATGTGAATGTGCTCATGGTCGGTGTCTGTGTGGCGGGTGATGACATACTGGTTGTCCCTAAAGCCCATGCCATCCAAATACCGATGCCCAATCGCCCGCCACTGAGCATCGGTCAGGTGTTCGCCAGGCGGCACCGACAAGGCCACATGGAGCACGGCTTTTCCGAGCGTGGGCCGTAATTGTCGGACTTCCCCAAACTCGTGTGCCATGGCACGAGGCGTCTGACCGGAGAGATTCGTCTCCAAGAGTTCACTCTTACCTGCTTGCAGGTCGTATTCCAACGCCCCGCGAAAGCCTCGACCCTTCTCCATTTTTGCGATCATGCGTCCTCGCCTCCTTGACCAAGTAGGGCCAACCGCAACCGCCGCACGTCCTCCGCAAGATGGGCAATCATGTCCTCGTTGATGGTGACCGAGCGGCCTTCGTGGGCCAACTTCACCAATTGGTTCAAATTCGCGCTGAGCCGCGCCAGTTTGCCGTATTCCTCGATGTTGATGGCCGGGGCGGGAAGCGACGGCAAGCGACGTTTGAGCGCAGCATCCCGCAACCATTGCGCCGGGGTGATGTGCAAGGCCTCCGCCTTCTCCCGCAAAGCCGCATATTCGGCGTCGGTCACACGCACGCCAATGGTCGTACCCCGGACGTTGGCCGGGTCCCCTTTGGGACGGGCCATGCTCTCCCTCCTTTCCCCCAGCCCGACAGGGCTCAGGGGGGTGTGTAAAAAATGCGTCATGAATGCACCAATCTCCGGATGCTCAGGGACTACGAGTGGTAACGAGAGACCGAGCCGACAGGCGAAGGTCGGTAGGCCCGAGCATCCACCATGGCCGCAGCATGTCCAAGCGGTAGCGCGGACTGCTCGGCCACGATCCCGGTGCCGGCCTCCCTTCGGTCGGCTGGCACCGGGGCGGGGTTCGGGGGTGCAACCCCCGGCAAGTCTGTTTGAGCGCTAGCGATAACATGGCTTGCTCCTAACCCACTAACTCCAAAAATAAACGTTCTGCAAAAAGAAGGCAAGCCTGCGCGGACGGATTCTCCGGAAGACTGGCGCAAAAGGAAAGATTCCCCCGCCCTCAGTCCGCGCTACCGCTTGGACGTGAGGTGAGAAAGTTACTACGCATTCGATTACCAAAAGATTTACACACCCCCCTAAGCCCTTCGGGCTCGGGGAAAGGGGGGTGTGCTATTGTTTCTTAGATCCATTGATCTGGGTCCGCAAGAATCTGTTCCCACGCAGTATCCACTAGACGCTTAGCTTGATTCTCGGGAGCGAGAAAATTGTCCGGACCATAATAAGGCCGTTTGCGTTTCCCCTTTTTTTGTTGTTGAGTTGCATCAATGACACTAGTAAGTTGTTGAGTAAGCTCTTGCTTAGCACGTTCGGTATCTCCACGATACTCAAGCAACTTTCTCGCTAATGCCCGTGTAATTCGTGTTTGCATGTCATCCATGCTAAGTCTCCTTACTAGGCGGGTCTTCCATCAACGAAAGGATAAATCGTGCATGGGCGGCATTTGCTATACCCCTGATATTCCGTGCCACATCTCTTGCTGTAATGGATTTCCCTTCTGACGCAAGTTTGTCTCGTAAAACTTCTGCTTTTGCTGCTAGACTAAGATTTTTGTCTACGCCATGTTCCCTTAGAAGCGTGACAGCATCTTGAATATGTATGGCACTGAGTCTACCCGCCCAGCCCATATCTTGCTGATCTAGTTCTAGCGTATCTTTGTGCAATAGCAGATGGTAAAACAGCGCATAGCGTATCCCGCGTGTCATAATGCGCCGATAAAAGCTATCGGGAAGCCTGTCGTGTACAAGCATATCAAACGATTCGTTAAAACCGTTTAGCCCGCTCTCGGTTACGTGGTATTCTGCACGGTCATTAGGTAGGAGAGACGTAACTTTATCCCATTCCTCGCGAATCGTTTGTTCCCAGGCTTGAAAATTGTACCAGGGGAATTTTCGCATTGGTCGCTGAGGATCTTTCTGAGCAATAACGTAGCTAAAGCGTTGGGCGAACCCGTCTAATAAGGACTCCGGGGTAATGATATCCAGAAAGGTTGAATAGACGGTGAGTCCTAGAATTGATAGAGCAGGATCTTTAACAACTACCTCATATTTTTGAGTGCGTCGAGCGACTTCTTTTCCGTCATAGATACGTAACAACATGTCTTTCATTTCTTGCGCATAGGTCTGCGTCTCTAGCGTTCTAAGAAACTGACCGAATTCGTCGCGCACCCACAAGCTTTTGTTATGAGCTTGCAATTCTTCGATAAAACGTGCAGCTGTCGCTGGGTCAGGAAAGGTATCTTCAGCTCCAGTCATATCCATTAATCGGTTGGTCGTAAATGTCTTGCCGGCGCCGGATTCCGCAAGGATAACTGTCCACAAGTCCGGCCGAATTCGTTGTCCTTGAAAGTTCACGGTGATATCACGTTTCATTAGTTCAGCACTCAATAGGTGTAACGTAACGAAAAACGGTATCTCTAGTGGAATATCCGTTTGTTTTTCGAAAGCGGAGACCACGGTAGACAAAAGGCTACCGGGTGGAACAGCTAATAATCCGCGCCAAGTTTGTCCCTTGTTATCAAGGGCTTTCATGACCTGTAACATACCTCGCACTTCATCACGAACGGCTTTCTTTTCAGCTATCAAGTTTAGGAAGGACAACTGCTGACTGTCCTCTTTAGTGCTTTTTCGCTGTGCCATGTACAAACCTCCTTAGTAGTATGTCGGCCCATTGTCGACATACTACCTCTAAACAGTTGACAATGCAAGTGGTTTCTTCTAGATGGCGTTTTTGTCAACATTGGCCTGTAAACCGCATGGTTAAGCCAACTTTGTTGTCGACAAAGGCGCCGACACGCGTACGACAAAACGGGTCTTATTTGAGTTTACCAGAGAAAATGCCAAAATTTGGTTGTCGACACCAGCCTATTGGATTGGTTCCTATCAATCACTAATTTTCTCCGTCATAAAACCAATTGTATGACTTGTCATTACTAACGACAAGTCATACAATTGGTAACTAGGAGATGATCGTATGACGAAGCGTGCCATTACAATGCGATTGGAAGATACCGTGCTGAACGATCTCAATTACTTAAATTATTTGATGCGCGCCAAGTCCACGGCCCAAGTGGTGTCCGAGGTGGTCACCCTAATCGCTAGCGCGGTCAAAGCGGCTGTACCCGATGACCCGGAGTTGTTGCGTAATGGCGGCACCGTCCTCAGTCGCGAAGAACAAGCCGCCTGGACGGTAGTCCAGCGGTGGTTGCATGATCAGGCCACTGGCTCCGTTTAAGCAGAGCCCACGCTTGGAGCATTAACGGGCAGGAATGTTCCAGAGGACTCTAAATTCTGTTGGAGGGTCAGTGGGTGAACGATTTCGCAAATATCAGGCGACCATCCGGCATCGAATCCATCCAATCGGACCTCAAGAAGATAGGGTTCACGATGTCATCCGACGTCCTTACCGACTCGATCTTGAGGACGCTAGCGGCGTCAAAGCCAGGCGGATCCTTTTTGGAATTAGGGACCGGGGGCGGTCTGTCCACGGCGTGGTTGTTAGCCGGCATGGATTCCGACTCCACGTTAATCACGATTGAGAATGATGAAACACTCTATGAGATAGCCAAAAAACACCTTGGCACCGACCCTCGCGTAGACGTCCGTTACATGAACGGCGGGGAGTTTATCCAGACCCATATGCAGAGGAAGTTCGATTTGATTTTTGCCGATACCTGGCCCGGAAAGTTCTATTTCATCAACGAAGTGTTAAACATGGTGCGTATCGGCGGAATGTACGTGGTCGATGATTTATCCCCCTTCCTTCTTGGTCGGAAGAACATGTAAATAACGTGGGTGACTTGATTCGCCATCTTGAAAATAGCGAGAACTTCTCGGTGATAAAACGCTCTTGGTCAACGGGGTTGATGATTGCTACGAGGTTGAATTGACCTTTGGTATTATGGGACTAGTGGAGACGAGTACGCACAAAGGTGTAAGCGAGAGCGATGTCGAAGACGTAAAGGACGGGGTGGATTTGATCCGTGTTAGGATCGAACCGATGGATCGAGAGGGAGCCGTAGCAATTACACATTGGGCCTACGACCCTCCGTACGATTTCTATAATATGGATGTCAGCGAGGAAAGCCTTCGGGAGTTGCTGGATGGAACCTATTTTAAAATGCTCGAGGGTCACAGTCTCATGGGATATTTTTGCTGCGGCAATGCAGCCCAAGTACCGATAGGACGACAGTATGGAGCGTATCCGGAAAATGGGTCGCTGGATATTGGGCTGGGAATGAACCCAATACTAACGGGTCACGGCCGAGGCTACGCGTTTGTCACTACCGTTTTGGCGTATGCTCAGTCCCAACTCGAGGCGACATCATTTCGATTGACGGTTGCAACCTTCAACGAGAGGGCGATGGCCTTATATAAAAAGCTTGGGTTTACGCCCATCATGTTCTTTTCTAGAGACAACATCCAATTTGTAACGATGGAGTGGCCGGGCCGCTAACCTACTTCTGGTAACGGGACGGAACGTACCCCAAGATTTATGGCATTAACGGGGGCGATAGCGCACTAACACCTGCCCTCAACCCATCGTGGGTCACCACGATGGGTTGAGGGCAGGTGCTTCATCACGGACCCGTCCGATTGCGTTTCCAACCCACGAGGCATGCAAAACCGTTGCGCACGGAGTGGCCATCCCAACCTGGGTCGGGATGGCCGAAGAGGGCGGCTTGGGCTAAAAAACGGGAGAATCCAACCTCAGATTGCACATAGCCACAAGAATTAGCGAAAGCGTTTTTACAGGTAACTAACCTGTAGTCTAAGGCCGTCCGTGATAGCCTTCCAGCTTGCGTAACACATCCTGCGTCGCATCCAGCCCGTACTGTTGCCGATAGACCGCCAGGAGTTGATGCAACGCATGCTCCAACAGAAACTCTTTCGATTCCTCGCCTTTCCCCGTCACCACAATGCGCGCCCAATCACTCTCGCGAACGATTTGCGCCATCTGCCGCCTCCTCTTGTAACCAGCGCCGCACCGTCACCCACGCGGCTTGCTCTTCTCGGCTTAACACGGTCCCGCCATTGCGCCATAACTCGGGATCATCGGGGATCGCCCGCTTCACCGCCTCGGCCACGAGGTGGACCACCGTGGTCACGACTTCGGCATTCGATTTGGCCCGCATCAGATAGGACAGATAGCTGATCTCTTCGATCACGGTCGGGTCCACCCGCACGTTCAATTGTTGCGTCGCCATTGACATCACCCCTTCGATCCTAATTGTATAGCCTTGCTAGCAATGATGTCAATGCTAGCAAGGCTATACAATTGCAGTGGGGCGGTCCTACCGCGACCGCCCCCGATCTTCCTCGGCATCGCGGCGCTGCTCGGCTCGCGCATGTACCACATCGGGGGCCTGAAACGCCTTCGTCACCGTCCGCCGCGCATAGTCCTCCGCATGACCGGGTTTCCGGCTCGTGATCTGCGGCGATCCCTGGACCAAGGCCTCCATCACCGCTTGCGCGGAATGCCCCTGCTTCGCCATCGCTTTGACAATCATCCAGTCGAGTCGGCTCCAATCCGGATTCGGATATTCGTTACGCAGAATTTGAGCCTGCCGCTGGTACTCGTCCAGCGGGGCGAGGAGGCCCCAAGCCGCCCGTTTCGGAGGCTCCCACGTAGAAATAGCCGTTAAGCGGGTGTTTTGCTCTCTACGGGCTTCTTGCGCCTCTACAAACCGCTCCGCCTGCGCGATCCATTCGCGGGCCCGCGTCATCACCTGGCCGCTCCATTCCCGCAGAAGGACAAACGGGTGCAGTCCATTGTCCAAGAGGCGTTCCGGCTTTTGGTTTGTAAATCCGGCCAACCGGCCATAATGCCGGGCATCCGTGCTATTTAGGTCTCCCCCGAACGTTTGGGCCGCGCTTCGGGCGACCAGAGTGCGGACGGCGGGGTCTA
This sequence comes from Bacillota bacterium, assembly GCA_021806205.1. Lineage (GTDB taxonomy): Bacteria > Bacillota > Sulfobacillia > Sulfobacillales > Sulfobacillaceae > Sulfobacillus_B. The sequence goes on from JAJZXX010000199.1 coordinate 6,003, forward strand.
CAGGGTCTCGGGAGAGCTTGAGCCACGCTTGCAAATTTCCCGGGCTGGTCTCCGTCACAATAGCGGGGTTAACACCCTGGCCTTTAAGGCGGTCAATCGCCTCGGGCTTGAGATCATCCACTAACACCAACCCGTGTTCCCCGGCAGGTTTGACGTAAATATCGTTCCCTTGAGCGTTCATGCGCTTGAGCCATGCCGCATTCTGGAGAACTTCATCCGGGGTCCAGAGCCGATTCATCATCTTCCCCTGCTGCCCGTCCCGAATGCCAATCTCTACCCGGTCTACCCCGAAGGCTTGGAGTTGGCACTGGACGGCTTGGGTGGTACGATCACGCTCGACTTGGAGGGCAGGGTAGAGCTCACTGGCTTGGGGGAGAGCCATCCCCACAATCCGAGTGTCAGCATCGCGCCCAGAATCCCTGCGGTCACCGTCAGCGCGTAGTGTTTCCACCCCAGTCGCCAGGCGGCTTGGTTCACGGTGTCCGTCAGACCCTTGATGAAGCTGTGAGTCGCCGTGTTCAGATTCGTCGCCGCGGCGTCCATCAGCTGCGTACTGTGCTGCCACGTGTTCACGAGGTTCCGGCTCTGCGTCTGAAACTCGGCCATCTGTTGGGCGCTCTGCTCCCGCAGTTGAGCCAACGTCTCCCGCGTCTCGTCCGTTAACGCCACCATCGCTTGGAACAACGGTTCCGCTTTGGCGGCGAATTCCTCCACGCTCTGAAACTTCTTCTGGCGCAAGGTCTCGATTTGTTGCGTCATACTCTCGATGCGCTTCGCGTTCGAGGCATCGGCTAACTGTCGCGAAATCTCGGTCTTGCTCATAGGTCACCCCTTTCTTGGCGAGTCCTACCGGGCTATACGCCTTGCCTAAGTCACTGCCCTTCATGACCGTGCCATCCAACCGATACATCAACCCCGACAGCTTCGCGCCTTGCAACTGCATCGTCGGAATCAGGTCCACGCCGACGGCTTCCAAGCGTTCGACATATTCCGATATACTGTGACACTCCTGCATGGCCGCAGTCCCTAACTTCTGTAACTGTTGCTTGATACTGGGTGCGCCAGTGCGGATGGCATATTCAATCTCGCCTTTAGTGAGAGCCTTGCGGTCGGCCACCTGGCTGGGCGCCACCGGACTCAGCCCGTAATCCCGTTCAATCTCCCGCATCAGAGCCTCTTGTCGCTTCCAGTCTTGGCTGTCACTCACGACCTCGCCGGCGAAGGTAATGCGGTTCGCCAGAATGTGAATGTGCTCATGGTCGGTGTCTGTGTGGCGGGTGATGACATACTGGTTGTCCCTAAAGCCCATGCCATCCAAATACCGATGCCCAATCGCCCGCCAC
>JAJZXX010000212.1 GCA_021806205.1 Bacillota bacterium
CCTGAAGGTGATGCCGGGAATTTCGCGTGGCCATCATCGCACTCCTTTTTTGAGTACCTTTTTTTATGAGGCAATGAAAGTGTTTGGAGTACTTTTTTTATGAGTCAAATCGGGGGGTTGATCCCAGTCGGAGAGTTGCTATATAATGTGTCCAGAGAAAGATGGAGGTTCTGGTGTACCTGACACAAAGCAATCCGAGTAAAGGCTTAACGAAAACCGAATACGAAGCCTTGCGCGAAATGTGTCGGTATGCGAAGAATCTCTACCCGCTCGGATTGTATTCGATTCGGCAATGCTTTTTTCTCGAAGGCCGGTAGTTGCGCTACGAATCTACCCTATCACGCCGTCAAGGACAACGAGAATTACGCGTGGCGGCAAGCCGGGGTCGGTCAACAAATTCTCAAGGTCGTGGATCGCTCGTTTCGGTCGTTCTTCACCCGGCTCAAGAAAGCGAAGCCGGGTGAATACCGATTCCATGAGGTGAAACTTCCTCACTACTTGGCGAAAGACGGCTATTTTCCCCTCATTCTCTCGACGAATGCTCTGGTCATTAAGGATGGGTACTGGCAGATTCCCAGGTCGCATGAATTCGCCCGGGCGCAGCCGGACTTGGAACGCATCAAAGTGCCCTTTCCGACACGATTGCGGGACAAGACCCTCAAAGCAGTGCGAATCATCCCCCTAGAACGTGCGCGGTTCTTCACCGGGCAATTCGTCGATGAAGCCCGCGACGAGTCGCAAGGGGTGTCGCCAGAGTCTGCCTGGGCGATTGATCGGGGGCTCGACAACTTGGCGATGGGCGTCAACAGTACGGATGGGTCGTCGTTTCTCATCGACGGGAACCCACTCAAACCCATTAACCATCAGTACAACGGGCGCCTGGCGCAGTTGCAATCGATCCGGGATCGTCAAAAATTGCCGCGATCCGAACAACTGGCGCGCATCACGATGACCCGTAACCACCGAGTTCACGACGACCTGATGAAGGCCGCGCGATACATCATCAACTATTGCCTTGTGCACTGCATCGGGACCGTCATTGTGGGCTATAACCCCGACTGGAAGCAGGACATCCCTCTGGGGAAGCGCAACAATCAGAACTTTGTGCAGATTCCCCACGGACAATTGCGCACGCAATGGGAAAATCTTTGTGAGCGATCCGGGATTCGCTACGTCGAGCAGGAAGAATCCTATACATCGCAAGCGAGTTAGCGACACAATGCCGAGATGGAATGGGTCGCATCAAAACGTAGCATTCTCAGGCAAGCGGGTGAAACGGGGTCTATACCGCACGGCAGACGGACACCCATTAAATGCCGACACCAACGGCGCGGCGAATATCCTGCGCAAAAGTAACCACAGACTCGATTTCGAGCGAGTGGCTAGGGGGCTTTTGGCGAACCCAATGCGAGTAACGCTCACGTGAGTGGGTTCCTCGTCGGAATCCCCACCAGTACTCGCCGTAAACCTCGCCGCCTTTAGGCGTGGGGAGTGTCAAATAGACGGTTAAAGGGGGTGGTCAGTCGCCAAGGTTTGGATGGCGGTCGACCAGTCGGGCCAATCTGCCATGGACCGCCCTTGGTGTTCCCACACCACCTCGCCTTGTGAATTTACAGCCAAAAACCCAGGCATTCTTCCCAATTTAAGCCAGTTAATTTGTTGACCGAGTTGTGTGAGGACGATGCCTTTTGGATCCGCGAGCACACGAAATGGCAAGCGGTGTTGCTCCCAGTAGTGGCGCACTGCTTCGTGCTTGTCCGGTGCGATGACTAAGATATAGATGCGATGCCGTTGAAATTCCTGGTGGCGTTTTCCGAGCTCTCCAAGCTCGCGGCGACAATAGGGTCAGGCAAGACCCCGCAATAAGACGATGAGTACTGGCGCTAGCCTCAGGACAGTATCCCGGGTGACGATGCGGCCTTCGAGATCGACGGCTTGGAAATCTGCTAGCATGGCGTGATTCACCGGTCCTTCCCCCTCAAGACTCATTGTACAAAAATCAAGGAATACGTGGATACACAAAATATCGGCGGCTTGACGAACTCTTTGATCACGGAACCATAAGGTAGGAAATGATCGGCCTGTCACAAAGCTGTAACAATTTTTCGCTAGGATGGATCTAAAGTGACCCTGTGAAGGAGGCGGCACTATGACACGCCAAGAGCAGCGGCGAACCATCGAAAGCATCCATATTATCGCTCAGATTCTGGGGCCCTCGCGGTCGCTGGATGACACGCTGGAGATTCTGAAATATGCCCATCAACAGCGCCGTGTGTCTCGCTTGGACAGTCAGTGGCGCGTAAGTTAGTGAGTTCCCGGTCGATCTAGATGCCATGATACAATGAAGTATCGCGGCAATGCCTAGGGGGATCGGATGAAGCCAGTTACACGACTCTTTTTCATCTCAACGGGATGGACGCTGGCGATGTATTCAGCGTCCAATTTTATTGGTGCATGGTTTTGGGACATCGGAACCGGGATTTTACCCATTCTATTGTTCTACACGATTCTATTTGTAGTCATGGTGTTGAGTTTTGCCTCAGCCTCAAAAATTCGCCGTCGTTTATCCAGTGCCCGGATGATGACGCTTGGCATCATTTTGAATGCGATTTACCTAGCCCTGTTGTTAATTTTAAAGACCAAGACCCGGCAATACTACATACCGTTGGCGATGCTGGATGGATTAAGCTCGAGCTTTTATTGGCTAAGTTTGTTTGTGTTGGCGGCGTCCTGGGTAAAGTCTGGCCAAGCGGCCTGGTACAACAGTTGGACTGGAACCATTGAAGCCATTTTAGGTTTGGTGGCACCGCCCTTGAGTGGTTGGATCATTCAGGCAGTGCCGGGCCTGAATGGGTACCGCGTGGTGTTTTTCGTGGCGTTTTTGAGCCTTTTAGCATGCGCCTGGCTCGTTTTGTCCCAAAGGCAGCTAGAAGTTTCAACCGGCGCCCCGGTTTTGGCATCGGAGGGGCGGCACCTGCCTGTCATTCCCGGTTGGCGACGGCTAGTGACAAGTTTTGGGGTGCTGGGCCTGCGTGATGGCATGTACTTTTTTGTACCTAGTCTGATTCTTTATATCGTAACCAGAAGCACGATCTTGCTGGGCCTCTTTAATGCCATGCAGGCTGCAATCGAGGGCGTGGTGTTTTGGGCGTTAACCCGGGCGCACGGCCCTTTGGCAGGGCGGATGGGTCTTGTGCTCGCGACCGGCGTCAGTCTTCTTGCACTAGGACTGTTGTGGGTTCCTCTAGGCACGGGGGTTCTGTTCTTGTTAGGGGCAATCATCGCCGTGTCATATCCCGCGTTCAAGGTTGCGCTGGAATCGTCGGCGCTGGCACTGATTACCCAAAATAGTCGCGACGATGAGGATCGCACTCAGTTAACCGGTATCAAAGAGGTGTGGATAAATAGCGGGCGGCTTGTCAGTTTAGTGTTTTTGCTCATCTTGTTGGCGAGTTTAGGTCCGTTGCATATTCCAGATTTTCGTTGGATACTTGGCCTTTGGGCGTTTGTCCCGCTGATTTTATACGCCTTATCGCGAAACATCAGATCGGTGTTGTCCGATTTTTCTTGAAAGAACCTGTACATACACGGAGGTTAATATGTGCCACACTAGATCCTAAGTTTTTGGTCAAGCATTCGCCGTTATCCGTTTTGTTCGCAATGCTCTTGAAGGTTTAGGGGAAACTCATCTTCTGACCACGGGTCAGATACGGTATCATCAAGGTATCCGGGTCAGGGAGGAATAGCTGTGGGATTATTAGAGGGGAAAGTGGCCTTGGTAGCAGGTGTGGCCAATAAGCGGAGTATTGCTTGGGGGATTGCGCGGGCTTTTGATCGGGAAGGGGCTGCGCTGATTCTGCCCTACCAGATCGAACGGTTTAAAGAGAATTTGGACAAGCTTTTGCCAGAACTATCCCAGCCGCCCATGACCATTCAACTGGATGTGACCGATGATGTGTCGTTGGCGAATCTGGCCAATGCGCTGAAAGAGCGTTACGATGCGCTGCATATTTTGGTGCATTCGGTGGCTCATGCCAAGACCGAGGACATGTCGCGCCGATTTTTTCAAACGAGCCGTGATGGCTATCATTTTGCACAAGATGTCAGTTCCTATTCGTTAACGGCGTTGACCCAAGCGTTACATCCGCAACTCGTGGCGGCTGGTCGGGCTAGTGTGATTACGATGACGCATGAAGGGGCCGTGCGAGCGATGCCCAATTACAACGTGATGGGGGTGGCTAAGGCGGCGTTGGAAGCGACGGTACGCTATCTGGCGTTGGACCTTGGCTCAGAAGGCATCCGCGTGAATGCCATTTCGGCCGGCCCCGTCAAGACCTTGGCGGCATCGGGCGTGAAGGGCATCTCGACGGCGCTCAGTGCGACGCGGGACAGGGCGCCTATTCCAGAGAATATTACGACCGAAGATGTGGGGAATGCCGCGGTATTTTTGGCGTCACCCTGGTCGACCCACATTACCGGATCCGTGATTTACGTGGACAGTGGATCACACATTGTTGGATATTAGGAGCGTGGTGACGATGGAGAAAACCATTGCAGTAATTGGAGCAGGCACGATGGGTGCGGGCATTGCACACGTGAGCGCCCTCCATGGGTATCGCGTGCTCATGATTGATGAGAAATCTGGAGCGGTGAAAAACGCGATATCGGGCATTGCGGGGAGACTTGACCGGGAAATCGAAAAGGGTCACATCACAGCGGATGAAGCCAGTGTCGTAAAGGCCCGACTTATCGAATCCGGGTGGGGCCAAGTCAGTACGGCCTCGATGGCTATTGAGGCCGTACTAGAGATCATGGACGTGAAAAAAAGTGTGTTTGCACGACTGGATGACTTGTTGCCGTCCGGCGCTATTATTGCCACCAACACGTCGTCGCTGTCTATCACCGAGCTTGCCTCTACCACGCATCGCACGCCTTTAGTGCTGGGAATGCACTTTTTTAATCCGGCCCCGGTGATGAAACTGATCGAGATTGTACGCGGTGAGGATACTGCTCAAGACACGGTGGACCAAGCGAAGGCTTATGCGCAATCTATTGGCAAAGAAACCGTGGTCGTGGAAAAAGATACGCCGGGATTTGTGGTAAATCGCGTCCTGATGCCGCTCTTTATTGAGGCAATGCGTATTTATGAAGAAGGAGTTGCTAGTAAAGAAGATATCGACAAGGCCATCCAACTGGGGTTGAATCATCCCATGGGACCCCTTACTTTAGCGGACCTGACTGGACTGGACGTCGACCTTCATGTGATGGACTATCTGTATAATGAATTTCACGATGACCGATTTGCGGCCCCGTTGGTTTTGCGGCGGTTGGTTCGCGCCGGGCGCCTCGGTCGAAAAACGCGTCACGGGTTTTATGCGTATTAGGTCAGTGGTCCATCGCCGACCCGTCCTTGACCGGGATTAGGGCCGTTGCTATAATAGCTTAGGTTATTGCGGAAGTAGCTCAGTGGTAGAGCATCGCCTTGCCAAGGCGAGGGTCGCGGGTTCAAGTCCCGTCTTCCGCTCCATTAGTGCCTTATCAATGGCGACGTAGCCAAGTGGTAAGGCAGGGGTCTGCAAAACCCCTATGCCCCGGTTCGAATCCGGGCGTCGCCTCCATTTTGTGGGTGGTTAGCTCAGTTGGTTAGAGCGCTCGCTTGACATGCGAGAGGTTCAGAGGTTCGAGTCCTCTACCGCCCACCATACAAATTTAAGGACCCGCAAGCAATTGCGGGTTTTTTGTTGCTCGGAGCAGGGTCCAAAAGACTGCGTTACCCACACGAACTGGGATAGCGCTTGTTACCTCCTGTTAAATCGGGATAGTTCGAGACACAAAAAACCGACTTCCCACGAAGTCGGTGGTGGCAATTAGGGGTGGTGGATTAGCCGTCTGAGGCAGACTCGTCCTGATCTGATCGGTGACTCCGCAGGATAGTAATGGGACCCATGGCGGGCAACCGCGGATCGCGCTGACGCGATGCTGACAGCAAAGTGGCCCGGCACCAATGCGCCAGAGCACTATCATCCGCATCGGCGTCGGCTTGGATGGATTCAAATTCTTCGTCTGTCAATCGGATCAACACCTGTCTATCGCGCGTCACGGTCGCCGTCCGGCCTGGCCGCGCATCGTGGGCACGAGGGTTAGCCGCGTGCGGCAACTGGACTTTGGGCATTCGGGACACCTCATAAAAAAAACTTCAAAAAAATAGTCTAACCATCATAGCACTGATATCTTTCGTGCAAAAATTTGTTTGCGCCAAAAGGGGTGTTGGATTAGACCGAAACGGAAACACGGGAAATATAACCTCCTGTGCTGTGAAAGTCAAGGAGGATTACCATGGCAACAGCAGTCGAGCAGATTTGGGATGGGATAGAAAGCGTAACCGTACAGCATCGGGCGCTCACGGTGAGCGTAGCGGAATACGCACAAATCATAGGGATCAGCAGGATCAGTGCGCACCGGCTATTGGCGCGAGGCGATGTGCAGAAGCTGGATTTGGCGGGGGCGTCGACACGGATACTGGTGTCCGAAATTTTCCGGGCATTCGGGGTAACACAAAAATGCACGACCGAGGCACCGGCCGCGCCAGGAACAGGCATATCGGTTAGTGATCCAGCCTCGGAGCTTGCGGAGGTGTCACCATGATAGCACAATCGCAGAAACAAATGCAGCCGTTGGGTCCAGTCGGCAAGATAACGTCAAAGTCGCAACGTAAGCCCTGGCGATTTTCGGGAGTCGGACCTTTGGTCAGAGCACCCAACGAGGTCAGCCGAGAACGCCCCCCTGACTGTTGGCGCTAATGCTAATTGTCATCACTTCAATTAACCTGACTGCCACCAAAGTCGATAGCTTCGTGGCCGACGGAGTGCCCCAGAATCAGCCCGATGGGCTGGGATTCACGTTTGGCGTACGGCGAAAACCTACTGCCTACACCAAAGCGCGAATGACAAGGGGAGAACCCGGGTGTGCAACATTCCCTTTCCAATCTGGACGTTACGATGACAGCATAATTAGTCAAACCCATGACAAAAAGAATTAGCCAAAACCCGATCACCGTAAAACATCGTTTAGCTTTTACCGGCCAGAATCTATGACGATGGTGCAAAAAGACTCCAGCCAAACTTGGATTCCCGTCACTCGCAACGCTTAAGACATTGGCCGCGTTGCAACCAGCGCCTTATATACTCCTCGCAGACTACAATTAACGATTAGGCCGCGGTATCGAAGAGCTGAAATTTCAAAGTTAATAAGGATTGCAACTTCTGTTGGAAAGTCGGGTCGGTGC
>JAJZXX010000167.1 GCA_021806205.1 Bacillota bacterium
GGCGAACTCCTTTGAGGTCGGAACCTTCTGCAAAAAAAACCCGTGCGGACACGATAGACGGCATCCCCGACAAGAACTGCTGAATTTTACGGCGCACAACCCCCTCAATTTTTGGACAAGCTCCTAGTGTGATGGGGCCTTAGTAAGGGAGTCGCTGTGGCTAGCGCCAACCCCTAAAAAGCCACAAAAACCCAGAAAGCGACGTTAGTCGCGTGGATGAGTGCCCCTTTCGTCTGAGGGTTCAAAAGATTAGATGTTCCCCAAATAGATTTGGGACGCCAGTTTAGGGGAAAGACTTGCTTGCGCCACCACCAACGCCAGGGTCAAGGATAGTGCCATCCCCACATTTCGAAATGTATAGAACATGCCCGATGCTGACCCGGTGGACCCGGATGATGCCGATGACATCACCGCCTTGGTCAAAGAAGGCCCGCCACTCCATTGGCTGCCGACATTAATAGCAGGGGCAAGATAGCAGCCCAGGGTGTAAAGTGGTAAGACAAATGGCACCCATCCCCACTGCAGCGCTGGCAGGGGCACCAACATTAAGCCCGCATCCAGGGAGCTTAGACGTGCGGCACCCTAGGGGGGGAAAGCAGCGACGATGATGGGCGTCGCGGTAGCCTGCGACAGGGCGACACCCGCCCCTTGGAGAAATCGAAACAACAATAATAGCGTGCCAGTAGGAGCTAGCCCCGAGGCTACCGTAAAGATAATGAGACCGGTTAAGAATATCTTCTTTCGACCTATCACTGCGGGCCAACGGCCTGTTGGCAATAAAAAGACAATGTAGCCAATGCCTTCTGTTTTCACCAGTCCTATTGTTAGATTCTGGGGGAATTGTCGGAACCGCCTACGCCTTCCCACTCACATTCGCGTTCGCCGTACACCCAACGCGAATCCCAGTCCCTGGGGCTGATTCTCCGGTGTTCCAGGGGTCACGGATCGATCGACCTTGGTGGCAGTCGGGCTCGTTGACGTGATGACATTTAGCATTAGCGCCAACAAGGGGCTGATCACGCGCTGTCTCTCCTCGCCCAAGTTCAAAAGGCTTGTGGGGCCCACAGCACGCCCCCGGGAAGCTAGCTCTACCCCGAGCTCGCGTTTAATTACGGACGACCGGCACGGCTACTGGAGACGCATCGCCGGGTGTCATGAGTCATGACCTTTCGAACGGAGCTGTGCGCCTTCTGCGTCCGGGAGAATCCCCCTCAACCCTTCAATCCTGGGGTACGATGCAGTCGGTCCAACGTGAGTCGGATCGCCTCGTCATTAATGTCGCCGACCCAAACCTGGCGCTGAAGTTTTACCCCGACAACGGCGGTCGTCCCCGAACCCCCGGCAAAATCGGCGAGCCAATCGCCGGGCCCAGTCGTCAATTCAATGAGACGCGTCATCAGTGCTTCGGGTTTTTGGGTGGGATACCCCACTCTTTCTTTAGCCGACGTGTTGATAATGGGAATGTCCCAGACCGAGTCGATAGCCCGACCGCGGCTGACATGTTCGTCCAGGTAGATGCGATAGGCATGGGATCTTCCCTTGCCTTGATGCCCCCAGATCCATTCGCGACCATCCTCATCCACATGCACCTTTTGCCTTTTCATCGCCACGTATTGGTCACGATCCCACGCTTCAAACACCGGGTTGAAGTACGCCGCCTCTGTTTTGGCCCAAATCAGCAGTACATCGTGTTTACGATTCACATGCCGACTGGCCGGCTGCCGACGACCTCCGTAGTGCCAGATAATCTCATTGCGAAAATTGTCGTAGCCGAATATGCGGTCGCCTATAACCTTGAGATAGTGCGCGGCATGATAATCACAATGCAATACCATAAACCCTCGATCATCCACCCAGGGCCGGACATTCAAAAGCCACGCCTCCATTTCGGACAAATAAGCCGTTAGGGACTCCCATTCGTCTGAAAACTGGCCATAATCCTTGTTGGAAAAAAACGGGGGATCCAGATAGATTAATTTGAAGCGCTTCTCAAAATGATGGTGGGTGAGCCACGCAATCTGCTGGGGCAACGAGCCTTGGGCCACCCTGAGCCCGTCGGTTTCCACAACCATCAGCCGATCAGGCCCCGATTCCTGATCTTCCAACCCTTTATCTAATGAAGATATTCTTTTCAGCCCCTCTTTTACGCTTACGCCAACACAAAAAAATGGAGCTCACGACCGGGATTGAACCGGTGACCTCGTCCTTACCAAGGACGTGCTCTACCTGCTGAGCTACGTGAGCAAAAAATGGTTGCGGGGGCAGGATTTGAACCTGCGACCTCCGGGTTATGAGCCCGACGAGCTACCTGGCTGCTCTACCCCGCGATATCTGGTGGATGGGGTTGGATTCGAACCAACGTAGGCGCTAGCCAGCGGTTTTACAGACCGCCCCCTTTAACCACTCGGGCACCCATCCATGTCTACTATTTGATTATCGGACATTTGATACAAACCACGTAGTCGCTCTGCTATTCTACCGAGGAAATACCTTGCTGTCAACCAACATCACGACTCTCACTCGATTGTGCAGACCATCCAAGCACTCAACCATGATCGCAAATTTTTCCCGACTCACGGCGCGCTTCGTCCACAATTGCACCCGCCTCAATTTCGATGACCAATTCCGGCACGATTAGTTCTTTCACCACGACCGCTGTCATAACCGGAACCAAATCGTTAAAGCCGCCCTCCCGAATTGCACGCGCTGCCTTGGCAATATTAAGATGCTTGGGCCACAAAATTCTAAGACGCACGATATCCCCCAGGCCGACGCCAAGTTCGGCTAGGGCCGCCTGCATGATGACTATAATTCCTTAGGTTTGACCTGTTCAAACCCTAAGCATCGCCACGTGGCTCTCCCTAATGGCGCCGGCTACCTCAATGCGAAGGCCTGCCCGAATAGCCCGGCAGTAGCCCAACCTCTTTTCTCCAAGGAAACCCGCCCACGCCAAGACATCAAAGATACACTCCCCCCGTGAAAAACAACCTTTCCAACGACGTACCTATCGAACCTCTTATCCGGAAGAAACCTGGCGCGTACTGTCCGACCACCAGTCCACGATGTGCGCGTCGCCTATCTTGGTATAGCGGGTTGCCGCACTGGTAATGAGAATGATCTGGGCTTTTTTCGCAACGAGGTTTAATACCGCCGCCATGAGATCCAGACGCGCATCATCGGTATGCCCGAGGGTGTCGTCGAGAATGATGGGAACGCCCTCGGTCGGGCTCACTAAAGACGCCACCGCTAGCCGAATTACTAAGGCGAGCTGTTCTTTGGCACCGGTACTCAGAGCCTGCACGGGGATCTTAATGCCGTCCAAGGTCCGGGAGATGACTTGGAGTGAGTCGTCTAAAGCGACGTCAAACCCTTGGCCAAAGACCACCGCACCCAGCCGGACGATCTCCCGGCGCAACGGCTCTCGATAGCGACGCTGTTCGGCGTCACGGCAGGTCGTCACGATATCATACAGGATTTTGGCCGCCCTGGCCCTTTGTTCCAAGACTTTTAGATCATACAGTCCCTTATCGAGTAATCCAGTCGCCTCATCCAACTCTTCGGACAATCCCAATCCCCCCAGGGCTTGAAGCCGTCCCTGAATTTCCGCCCGTTCATGAGTATAATCACTTAATTGCGTTTGCAACCGGTCAATCTCCTGGCGCTTTTGACTGTCGCGAAGCCGCATCTGATCCGGATCGATTAGCGCCAGTCGACGATTCAGCGCATCTTCCTCCGCCTTAATGGATTCCAGCGATTGACGCACATTAGTGGCTTTTGTCGCGAGGTCCTCGTCACCAATTTCTTGCCTGAGCTGCTCTAAATTGTGTTGGACGCCCAAGAGCTCATCCCGGCTATTCATGAGGTCTCGCGTTATTGATTCCAGCTCTTGCTTGGAAGCCTCCGTGCTGACCGTGGCTAACTCAAGCTCTCTTACAGCGTTTCGAAGGTTTTCGTCGGTTTCGGTCATGGTTTTTCGCGCACAATCTGCCTGCCTTTGCGCCTCATCCGGTGATGTCAAAAACACATAATCCGTTCCGCGCCGCAGGCGGTACTCGTCCACCCGAGCCGTGAGTTCGTCAAAACGCCTTTTTAGCTTGGCGGAATCCTCACCAGACAGGGCCTCTTCCAATTCTGCGGTGAGTCGCTCTAGCTTGGCGTCCAGTGCGGTCTTTTGGTTCCATGCGTCTTCAGCCTCGGTTAGGGAGGATACGCCGAACTGATTCAGAAGCTTGCGCAAGCGCGCCCTTTCCTTTTCCAGTGTGGCATGCATGGTCGACACGGACGCGCCCGGCAATAGCGACATGTCGAGCACATCAGCGACTTTTACTGACAGCGGTTCACTGACGGAAAAGGTTCGTTCGTTTGACGCGGCCATCAATTCCGTCTCGCCATTAATAGTCAGGGGGATGGCACTTAACGCTTTAATGCTTACCTGGGGAGTGGCGACCTCAAGGACTGCCTTTGCCGCATTAAACACGGCGGCCTGTTTACGAATCGCTGAGATCCCTTCTTTGGACACTTGGATGCGACGGCGGGCTTTGGCCCATATCTCACCCTCGCGCTGCAACTGGTCTATGCGGGCGAGATGACTTTTTAGCGTGTCTAACTCGGCATGGCTCACAAAGATAGCCGCATCTTCATTGAGACGTTCAAAGGCTTGACGTGACTCTAAACTCCTGGCGTCCCACGACAAAAAGACCTGCCTTTTTTGAATCAAGTCTTGATCGGCTTGAGATTTCGCGGCCTCTCGGATAATTCGTTGGGACTCCAGTTGTTCAATAGATTCGATCAGCAACGCCTCCTCCTGCACCAATTTCTCACGCTCAGACTGCTGACGTTCTAAGCCGGATAACTGTTCTTGCGATCGAGCATATTGCGCCAAGATCTCTCGATGGGACGACTCCAAAGTTTGCAACGTCCTCATGTCGACTTGAATCTTTTGATAGAGCTCTTGCGCATCGCTCCATTGTCGGGACAGGTTATCGATTTCCCGCCCCAAGTGTACCAGGCGATCTTGAATACGCTCGACATTCATTATTTCTTCGGCTAACTCGTTAACCCGGGTTTTAAGCGCCTCGACGCGCTGTTTGGGTGCGGTCCATACCGCAGCGCGCCCCATTCCCGTGGGTGTATAGTAGCGTTCAAATTCCCGCTCGACACGCTGCAACAAGCTATCGTCAGACGCCCGTTGATTCCCTCCGGCAACCCGATCCAGCGCCTCTTTTAGCGATACAAATTCCCCGAGAGCAACTGCAGCCGCTTCATCCACACCGGCTCCCTGCACGATTTGAATGGCTTTCCACAAATCCCAATCGGTATGGGTTTCGATGAAGTTCCTCATATAATCGTGGGCTTGGCGCCCCGATAACTTTAGGGAGTCGGAATGGGACTGCATTGTGAGGGTGGTTTGGCGGTCCCGATGATATCGCTTAGCATAGTGAAAGGTTTTCCCCCCAAGGGAAAAATGCGCCTCAATTTCCGTGGCCAAATCCTGACCTTGAGGCTTTATCGCTTCCACATCGCGGTGCCGCGATGAATCCTGAAATTCAATCAGAATAGTAAAAGCACTCACGAATGAGGTTTTGCCCACTTCATTGGGGCCTTGAATCAAGGTGATACCCTGGGGGCGAAACTCGATAGATCGGTCCCGAATTCCCTTGAAATTTCGTACCCGCAGGGCCATAAGCCGCATCTTATCCCTCCTTGGCCAGACGATAGTATAGCGCCAATGCGTCACGATATGGTTGTCCTTCAGCATCTTGCCGTGACGCCAACTCGATTAATTGAGTTAAAGCATCCTCGGCGTACCCGCTCAAACTCAAATCCTGGAATTCTCCCGACTCAGGCAAAATAGCTAGTTGATCACGATGCTCATGCCGTTCGATCGCCCCAAAGATTTCACGCCACTTATCTAGGGATGCTACGATCCGCAGCTGATCGTTCAAGCTGATTGCCCCGCGAAAATTCACCTTGACAATAGTATGCGCCTTATCGGGAATGCCCTGAAGAAATTGCTCCAAAACCATTTCAGCACTATTAAGTTGGACGTCGAGCACTCTTTCAACAAAACGCCATGTACCCACCTGGACCGGCTTCACCTCGACGCTGTCAGACCGCAAGTCCACAACCAACACCTGGCCAGAATCTGTTTCGTCATAGTCCGTCGGTTCCGGGGCGCCGGCGTACCAAATCCTCCCGGTCGATCCGACCGACGTGGTGGAATGGCGGTCGCCAAGCGCCACGTATTGCACCCGGTTCTGTCTGACCGCCTCCTCAACTAGATCTATATCAATGACCCCAAGAACATCCGAGTCTCCCATCGATGAAGTCGCACCATGCCCGATGACGACGCGAAACGCACCCGAAAGCCGAGGCAACCTCTTAACCACGTTTCCTACGCGATCTTCGACAAGTTGTTTAGCCAGCCAAGGCACCCCAACCAGTTCGACGTGGTCCAGGACCGAGACGCTAGCGTCAGAGTCCAGAACGTGTACGTTGGCGGGCTTGCCTTCGATAAATTCCCGAGAATGGTAGATGGTAGACGGACCCAGATGATCGTGATTGCCGGGGAGCAGATAGACCGGTACGGAAATAGCGCCCATGGCGTCCAGCGCCCGCTGCACGGTGCGAGGGCGTAGCAGATTGGATTCGAACACATCCCCGGCCACCACAACAAACGCACAGTCGTATTCCTGGACAACCTGGCCCATTCGCCGAATGACCGTCTCACGTGCATCAGAGAACCGCGATTGGGCATCTTCATCCAAGAAATGGCGCTTCATGCCAATTTGCCAATCCGCCGTATGTAGAAATCGCATTAGGAACCTCCTCAGACTTGATCTCCCCGAGGTCAACCGCCTTTAGAAGTTCCACACACCGTCAGTCATTTCCTTCAGGAACCTATAACACTCACCGAAGAGTCGTCTACCGGCCATTCCCGTGAGTGCGATACCGTTAAGGTATCGCGCTATCTGGACAAAGACTATACCGATAACATTTCACGAAACCAGTGGACCTAACCCTCCAGACATACGGATTGACTAGTGTCGTTCCGCTTCCCTTCTGAGTACCCAGCGCGGAAAGCACTTTCTGCAGATGCGGTCTACGGGCCGCAACTGGTCGGAATTGTAGAATTCATCAAATCGGTACGTAAACGCGGACCCACAGAGAACACACCAGTGCTGGATTGTTTGACCGGGCCCAGCGTTTTGTATAGCTACACCTGTCATTAAAACCACCTCAGCAAAAAATTCGTCTGTCTTGAGTCAACCACAAATTTGTTGCCAAACCATAACAACAAAGTACGTAACGTGGGCGTGAATTCTGTCGTGGCCACCTATTAAATTAACGTACGCCTGACGGCCAAGGTTACGTGGGGCTTAGCCATTCTAATCGATCGGGCCGAATCTGCCCCGCTAATAAGTCCTTGCCTCACCGATTATCTGATTTGTGAGAATCGTTCGCATTTTGAGGAATGAACCACCTTGGTTATGTCCCCAAGGAGGTGTGGCGACCGAAATTTGGCCGCCACACCATGGTGCTCCTCAAAACCCGATTATTGCCAGGTAAGTGCCTCGCCTAAACGTACCCCATCCTGCCCCGTCAGGGAGTCTAGATTCGCTTGGATTACAATGCACCAAAGCTCACTGTCCGAATTGTTGCGCCAGGCCCGGCGACCTTCCGGCATCACGCGGACAATCGTTCCGGGGTGTACGTCGAAGACTTCCCCATCCACTTGGAATTGGCCCTGACCGCCAATAAAGAGGTACATTTCCTCGTGAAGCTTGTGCTGGTGCAAGAACGGAACTTCCTGACCGGGCGGCAAACGGTTTAACGAGACCTCCATCCCTGTAAAGCCAAGCTCCCGACCGACAAACAGCTTCGCATCCCAGTCTTCCATCGGGCCAACCTGGCCCACGGAATAGTGCTCTTGATGACGTACATGCGTGACATTAGACATTCCCTCAACCACCTTTCACGGCTATTGTAACGGATCACATATGGGAAAATATGTCACTTCGATAAACTAGTAGATTTGATGCACGGATGGTCCTATGGTATAGTAAAAGTCCGGTCGATGTCGTGCTGGCGTAGCTCAATTGGCAGAGCAGCGGTTTTGTAAACCGCAGGTTGCGGGTTCGAGTCCCATCGCCAGCTCCACTGTTAATCAAGTCCCGTTGCATTTACTCATCTAGTCCTAATCGACGGTAGTGATAGTCCGTCTTTTGGTATGGGGCGCATGCTTGTCTGGACAAGAGCTTTTACCCACCGACCACTAGTCTCCTCAACAACCCTATGCCTCAAGGTTGACGGTTCGACCAAAGTCGGAACAGGCATGTTATCACTGAGACGACGTTCGAAGGAGATGGCCTTTAATGACGAGCCTAGAAGATACGACCACCTTACATAACGGTGTCAAGATGCCTTGGCTAGGATTTGGTGTTTGGCAGATCACTAACGGCGGTGAAGTCACGCAGGCAATAACGACCGCCCTTAATACAGGTTATCGCAGCATCGATACCGCGGCAGCATACGGTAACGAGGATGGCATAGGGAAGGCATTGCAGAATGTCGGTATACCCCGGCGCCATCTATTTATCACCACGAAGGTGTGGAACGCTGATCAAGGCTACGAATCCACGCTCACCGCCTTTAATACAAGTCTCAAGAAGCTTCAACTGCAATATCTGGACCTATATCTGATTCACTGGCCGGTGGATGGCTATTTGGATACTTGGCGAGCACTTGAAACGCTATACCGGGAGGGTCGGGTGCGGGCGATTGGCGTGGCCAACTTTCAGCCTGAACACTTAACCAATGTCATGCAGCATGGCCACATCAAGCCCATGGTCAACCAAATCGAATTCCATCCGTATTTTACGCAAGAACGGCTGGTTGAGTTCTGTCGCGAAAACAATATCCAGGTCGAAGCCTGGAGCCCCCTATTTCGAGGTGGTGACTTATTAACCAATCCGGTCGTCCAGGACATTGCCGCGCAACATCAAAAGTCGCCGGCTCAAGTCATACTGAGATGGGACCTCGAGCAGAAAGTGGTGACCATTCCCAAATCGGTTCATCCAGAACGCATTGAAGAAAACGCCAATATCTTTGGCTTTCATTTAACGGAAGAAGACATCACGCGACTAACGGCGCTCAACAAGGGGGAGAAAGTCTTCGAGTATGACCCCTACCACGTAACATTCTAGTGTTTTTACCCGAAGTCGTTCCAACCCATCAACAGGCAAGCTATGGCAGGAACCCTGGTCGGGAAACGCGAATAGTGCCTGAGGGTTGCGTTCATCTCTCCTAAAAGATGTCACGACGAGACTATCCCCAGCGCCTGCATGACATAAGACAAGGCGCTGGTTAACGATGCGCCCATCGACTCATCCACACCCCCGGAAAACGCATCAATAGCGACCCAACGGTCATTGCCATTTTTTCGAAACAGTCCCAAGTAAAACGGATAATGAACCACCAGCACTTTCTCCGTGGACAAATTCTCCAAGTTCAGCGGCAAGCCCAAATTATTGAGTTTTTCATGGTGGCGTTCCAATGCTTGATTAGTTTTAACGTCATGGGATTTCTTGACCGTCGTAATTAAAGCGTTGATTAAGGTCTTTGGCTTAGTCAAAGCCAAAATCACGTGGGCTTCTTCCCGCGTCGTGTAGGCTGGCTCCTCTTCGTATGTCACGATGTGCCGATCATCGATGGCGCTGTATAATCCCCAAGCTGGCGTCATTTTTATCGTGGGCTTTCTGAGAAATTCTTTGACCATCGAGGCATAGTGCAACTCGATGAGATGACAGGGGATCCAAGCGAGACCTGTCCATATTTGCTCCTCACGGCCCATGCCAAGAAAACCCCGAGACTGGCGATCTAGGGTTAACGCCAGATCTTGATCGGAAACCGAAGCACCCTCCAACGCTAAAATCGAATATTGATTCGATGTGGCCGCGTTCAGTTCCGCCAACGCCACCGACCCCAGCCTCTGACTCAGCTCGTCGGGTCCCCATAGTTCAATGCGTTCTTGGTTCGCCGACTTTTCTGCCCCGCTGCGCCATCCCTGCAACGATACAATGATCCCCTTATTGAACCCGAGGTCAGCGAGCACCATCGAGAGCTTGGACACCACATCCTTTTCAATGGGACTGGCCCAAGCCTTGCATTCAACCGCCACACTAAATTCCGTGACGCCATCGGACTTCAAAGCCAACACGTCGATCTCGTGGACGGCACCTGACTTGCCTTCCCGTTTAACATTGGCCTCTACTTGATACCCATTGAGGCGAAAATAGGCTGCCACTTGTTGCTCCAGCCGAGCACCCTTATCGACCCATGAATCGTTCAATGACCCTCTCCCCCTGGCTCTAACCTAACGGCACTCTCATCGTACCACGTTGATCAGAGCTTCATGCAATCCTTAGGATCACCATAACGCGAGCCCATGGCTTGTGATACAGTCGCGTAACATTCTCTTATATACAGAAAGATTTAGCTTCACGGCAAGGCCGTGAAAAGGGCTTTGGTACATAAGTCTACACCTTCAGGATGTGATGCCGCATGATGTGCGGGCGGCGTGGAACCTCAAATCGAATGACATCGCGTTAAAACTTGTCGGCGGGAGTGACCGAAGTATTCGGGTTAAAGAGTTTCCCCCGCAAAACATGACAAGATTTCCTGAAGTCCGACCGGATGGGGAAATCCATGCACGGTGTTGCACTCGCTTTGGGGTCGGGCTCGAAGGTCAATAATGCCCGTTTGCCAGCCTCACTGTTTATCCAACCCGGCCGCTAGGCCATCACCCACTGCTCACAATGGGTTAGGGTCCCTCGGCGGCAGCAAAGAAGGTCGTCCTATCAGCAGGATGGCCTTCTTTGTCGTGCGCCCTCATCAAGCCTTATTACCGTACTATCTTAGGTTACCGAGTTCGATTTAGTGCTAAAGCGCCTCCCGGCTAAATTGCCATTTCGCTGTCCTCTTCGTCATGGGATTCCATCTCCGCTGGACGGGGGTACGTAAGTTGTCCCAGATGCCCCAGTGTACGCCCTGCCACCAGTATCCAAAAGAGAGCCAGCATCACAAAGAACGTCACTGCAGCCCACCCGAAAATACTGGTGCCTAACGCTCGGTCCAGCAAGTCCGTACCGGCTCCGAACACACCTAGTGGAAAGGTGAGTCCCCACCAGCCCAGATTAAACGGGAGTGATCGCTTGAGTGCGTAATAGACTGTCATCAGTAGGCTTTGAACCAGCCACCAGACGCCTAGCCCCCACAAGATCAGGGCTGCCAACACCGCCGCGCCGGAAATGCTGCTGGCCAAAGAGGGCACCACTATGCGACTGTCCTGAGCGACCATCATGAGCCCCATAACGCCGGTACCCAAGGTTCCCAGAGTAATCCACGTGGAAATGGCCATTTCTTTCGGCGGCAACTTGTGCAATGTCAACCGCAGAAAGAGTGTTCCCAGCAACAGGAATGCCATCGGTACGCTGAACGCCCACAGTACGATCGTCCCCACAAACAGGTCCTGTTGCAGAGCAATGTTGCTGATATGGGGCAGCATGACCCCGCTGGATGCTGCCACCACTTCTGCAGGAACAATCGGCATGAGCCACACCGCCGTCATGCGCGACAAAGCGTGATCATGCTTAATGAACATCAAAAAAGGAATAATAAACACCGAAGCCAGCGCCACTACGGCGTTTGCCACCCAGAGCCAGGATCCGACATGATCGGCAGTGGTTGCTCCCATCAGCCGTGGACCCATGTCGAAAAATCCGTTGACCACGGTCGTCATCGCCATGGGAACAGCACCGAAAAACATCGACTGGACCGGATCCGTAAACAGTCGACGTACACCTTTTGCATCAATGAGAGCGCGAAGGCCCATAAGTATCAACAAACCTGCCACCAGTGCCATATTGAGGATCCAAAGTGCGGTCGCGCCCATTTTAAGCCAAGAAGTGGCCCCAGGAAGCAAAAAGGCATCCAGGGCCAAGATTCCGGTGCCCATGCCCGCGGTGAACCAATTGGGTGTGAATCCCTTGACGAGTCGCATTATAGGTCCTCCCTTCCTGTAGTTGTCGCATAAGCAGTATGATAAGGAAGCAATGACAGCAGTACGTTTCATAAAGCCGAACGACCGTTTCGAAATCAGACACAGAAGGCAGGCACACGTGGACTCACGTTTACACGTTTTCTTAGCGGTAGCCCGCACTGGTCAACTCACCAGAGCCAGTCGCCAGTTAAATCTCTCTGCATCGGCAGTGTCCACGCAAATCATGGCCTTAGAGCGCGATCTCCGGGCCACCCTATTCATTCGCAGCAGTCGAGGCATGACTTTGACCCCTAGCGGCAAATTGATGTTCACGACCGCTGAGCAGATGGAGGCGGTCTGGACCCGAACCGCCCGCGAAATTCAGGCCGAAGAGCAGGGCGCGGCTCGACTCAATATCGCCGCCTCCCACACCGCCGCCGAACTCTTTTTGCCCCAGCCATTGGGACGGTTTCGCGCCAAGTGGCCGGATACCCGTTTGCATTTAGTCATCACCAACAGCCAGATGGTGGCCGATCGGGTCACCACCGGCCAAGCCGACCTTGGAATCATTGAAGGAAGCCGCTCTCCGGAGCAGCTGAGCTCTGAGGCTCTGTGGACTGACGAACTGATCCTCGTCGTGTCAACAAGGCATCCCTGGGCCTCTCAAGGCAGCGTGGACGCATCACACCTACCACAAGCGGACTGGATTTTGCGCGAGGAAGGCTCCGGAACGCGGCGCGTATTTAACGACGCCTTGACCCACGCAGGCTTCTCAGAGAGCGACTTGTCCGTCATGATGGAACTTGACTCCCTGAGAGCCATCATTGCCATGGTGGCCAACAATGTGGGTGTGAGCGTGATGTCCCGGGAAACCGTCGATTCCGAGGAAATTCGTGTGCGGGGAGTGGCGGCGTTAAGTATTCGTGGGCTGAACTTGACAAGACAGCTCAAAGCTATTTTCCCTATTAGTCACCAAGCACCGCGGACCGGCCATTTGTTGGCTGACTTGCGCGAAGATGTGCTTATCCGCCGCCAGCGGGTGAGACAGGACAGCTAAGCCCCTTTTGACACTGCGTTTCTTTTTACCGAGGGTATTAGAAAAAATGGGAACCGAACCCATAATTATTAAGCATAGATTCCCAGACCACTAGTTCCTGGAAATCAAATGTGTATGTTGTGCAGAATGCTCTGGGTGAAAACCGTGGCTCTCTTCCTCATCGCACCTTTTAGTGGGCCCCAACCACAGACACAGAGTTCTGAAGTACGTCCATACTGTCGCCCCTTTCGATTAAGCACCGTCGTTGACATCCTCCTCTCCCTAAAGGAAGAGGATTCCCAGTATCACTACTGAGCTTGCCTGCTTCTCTGAGGCTTGCCTTCTCGTTGGCTTTGCAGCTTACGAGCGGGTCTTACGGCCTCTCCACAGGCTCACACTAATAGGTTCTGTGCAGCGTTGATGTCCCTGTCGTGCGTCTCGCCCCACTCCGGACACGCCCCCGAACGGATCGCGATCGGCCTCTTCGGCGCAATATAGCCGCAGTCGCAACACCGTTTGCTCGTTGACAATGGATAGACCTTGTCGATCTTGACCCCCGTTCGCCCATGCCAGTCTGCCTGGTATTCGAGGGGGCGCACCATCTCACCCCCACTCACAGCGGCGATCGACTGCGCAATTTGAAAGCGCATCGGACGCCACCAGGCACGCTGGTCGGTTGTTTGTGCGCCCCACCACCAGCCCCGGATTCCCTGAAGCCAAAGGGGTCGGCAGGATCGAGTGAGTCGGTTGGATCATCACCTCGTGTTTCGTGGAAGCCATAAGATCCTGGGATTGATGCGGGGCGGCTAAACGGGTGACCACCACGACCGGCAGATTCCAGGTTGATCCCAAGGGCATAGCCGCAATTTTGGTTAACCAGACAGTCTTCGGTATCTTTGGCCAGCGCCGAACCAAAACGGGATAAGGTGCCCCGACGATGCCGTCCGAGAGACCTCCCGGGGTGTCAACGCTCGCAAAACTTGAAGCGGTGTCGCCGCTTTGACTGTGGCATGAGCCATAGCCGCCGCAGTACTTACACACCCAGACCGCACCCCGCCAGTGTCATCCAGGACAACCCGACCACCAATAGCTCACGTTCCACCTCACGCGCTGTCCTCTTTGAGCCTGCAAGATGGTAACGTCGCCGAAAACAATAGGTCATCGCGTCAATTTGGCCTCCAGCGGAAACATCAAGGTAAACTGCGCTTTCAGTAAGAATTACTCCGCTCCGTCTCTTGACATAGTTTATCCCGCTAAGTTATTATAAATAGTATGGACGAAATATTAGGGTATCCTACAGAAAATGACAAGTCACGGAATTTAAGTATGGACGAAGCCCTTGACCAGCTCCTCAAGATTCAGGACAACATGATGGCGTGGTTTCTCGAACGACGCGGTGCGAGGAATCCGAAGGAACCAACCCGCATGCAGACATTTGTGCTGCGTACCGTCGCGTGCCGCCAACCCATGACCGTAAGCCAACTGGCCGATATTCTTCGGGTCACGTCGCCGACGGCCAGCCAAATTGTTACAACTTTATTGGACCATGGGTGGCTTACCATGACACTATCCTCCGTAGATCGCCGGCGTCATGAAATTTCTCTCACGACTGCTGGTGACATTGCGTTAAAAGAACGAACCCAAAAACGTCTTGTTCGTGTGGCTAAAGTGCTCGAACGTTTAAAACCGGAGGAGCGCGGCGAACTCATCGCCCTACTGCAACACATTATCGCCGTATGGCAGTCCCTTGAAGGAGAGGGAGGTACAGCGGATGACTAATGAAATGCCCACCATGCCGCAAATTCAGTTGAGCAACCTCTCCCGCCGCTATGGTGAGGGTGAATCCACCGTACACGCCTTGCGAAATGTCACCTTAAACATTAAGGCGGGTGAAATGGTCGCATTAATGGGACCATCCGGAAGTGGCAAGTCAAGTCTGATGAACATTCTGGGATTGTTTGACCGACCCACGGGCGGCGGTTTCACCCTGGCAGGTGAGGACATGACCCGGCTGACCCCACGACAGCAAGCAAGCTTTCGCGGCCGACGCATTGCCTTTGTATTCCAAGGGATCCATCTCTTGCCCCGTCTCACCGCACTTCATAACGTCGAACTCCCCATGGCGTATGCCCGGATCACAAGTTCCCAGCGAAGACGAGCAGCCGTTGACGCCTTGGAGCAGTTAGATGTGATCTCTCTCAGGGACCGCTATCCCAGCCAGATGTCTGGGGGACAAGCTCAAAGGGTCGCCATTGCTCGTGCCATTGCACCAGGCCCTGACCTCTTGTTGGCTGATGAACCCACCGGCGCGTTAGACCGAAAATCTGGTGCCTTGGTACTCGGGGCATTCCAGGCTTTGCATCAACAAACGGGCGTAACCATCGTCTTAGTGACGCATGACCCCTATGTCGCTCAACATGCCGAACGCATTGTTTACCTCGAAGATGGACAACTGGTCAACGACGAAGCGGTTACCGATCGCGTGCTTGTCGATTCGTCTACTAGCCTAGGAGGTTCCTCATGAACACATTGGCCATTGCCTGGGATTCGATTTGGCACCATCGCTCACGCAGTATTCTGACCGCACTCGGCGTCATTATTGGTGTGTTTGCGGTCGTCACTCTCACGTCACTTGGCGGCGGGGTTAAAACCTTCGTCAATCAAAAGTTTGCTGGCATCGGCGCCAATTTGATTACCGTCTCACCCGGCTTGCCACACAACCACCTAAACGGCAGTTCTCACCATTTTGGACCCGGTGGGGCTAAAGCCTTTACCAGTATCCCTAGCACACTTACGGTGGCGGACGTCAAGGCCCTAAACCACAGCCATCACCGGGATTTGGTGTCGGCGACCGGAATCGTCACGGTCCCGGACCTCATTACCTACCACCGGAAAAGTCCCTCAGCCAGTATCATGGGCGTCTCCTCCTCCTATTACAGCATGCAGCATCTTATAGCGGCTCAAGGGAGCGTAGCCCGTTCTGGCATTGTACTTGGACACAGCCTGGCGCACAGCTTATTTGGCAAGGGCCATGCTCTGGGACGCGTCATTAGTGTGGGCTCTAAAACATTTTCCGTATCTGGTGTCTTGGCGTCGGCCCTAGGAGCCCCTGGGTTCCATCCCAACAACACCGCCTACTTACCCTTAAACACGGCCCTATCGCTTTCCGGGCAACGGTACGTCTCTGAAATCATTCTGGCCGCCTCATCGCCGCAGAGCGTGGCCCATGCCGTCACCACCGCTAATCACATTCTGGCTTCCCACCATCCCAGTCACAACTATCGCATCATCACATCCCAAGAAATCTTGAAAACCGTTACCAACACGACCTCTGTGATTACCGACTTTTTAGCAGGAATCGCCGGAATCTCGCTGCTCGTGGGAGGGATCGGCATCATGAATATTATGCTGGTAACCGTAAGTGAGCGGTTCCGCGAAATCGGCATCCGAAAGGCATTGGGAGCCCGTAATGCCGATATCCTCGTGCAGTTTCTCACTGAATCGGTGTTATTGGCGGTCATCGGCGGCCTAGTGGGAACCATGTTCTCGGGAGTAGCCACGCACTTTGTAGCAAAGGCAGTCGGCATTCCAGCCGGCCTCACGGTCAGTGCGGTTGTGACAGCCGTGCTGTTCTCCATCGCCGTCGGTGCCGTATTCGGGGTGCTGCCCGCCATGCGAGCCGCACGACTCATGCCAGCCGAGGCCCTCAGAACCGAATAAAAACAGGGCGGCCGCGAGAGTGCATGGCCGGTGTTCGGCGTTATTAACGATTTGGACACAAATTAGCGCGGTGGTTCATTTCGAGCGTTATTTGGGTTTGGCCCATGTCTATGATGGGCATGCAACGCCTGGCCAGTTCCAACTACGCGTTCCCCATCCTACCAATCAGTCGCAGGAAGAGCGGCCCACCCCCGCGGGGGTCAGCCGTCGTATGGTGCCAGATCATGCCTATTCAGTCTGGCCGGAGTCACAGGAATGATCACGAGAAAGTGGGACGCGTGCAAGAGAAGTCGGCACGCGTCTCACGGTAAAGGGGCTGATTATCCCGATGGTCCAAGCGTAACCAAAGCCGATCTGAACACGTTCTTAACGATAATGGCTGTGGTCAATCTGAGCGAAGTCCTGCACAATGAGAAGAGCAGATCGGTAGAGGGGTTCTCCTTCCTACCTCGAAGTAGATCAATAATAGAATCTAACGAGGGAGTGTCATGCTAAAGCGACCCGACCAATTTAAAGGACTAGTCACCTTACATCCAGATCTACAACGAATTGTCGACAACCTCGAAATCGTCGTCGTCGGAAAGCATCGGCTCATGGAATATATGGTGACGGCTATGCTGGCTGGTGGCCATGTTTTGCTGGACGACGTACCTGGTGTGGGTAAAACCACCATTGCCAAAACGTTAGCCAAGAGCACCGGATTAGAGTATCGCCGTATTCAGTGCACCCCAGATTTGCTTCCCAGCGATATTACCGGCGTAACCATTTTTCATCCCGGGACTCATCAATTCGAATTTCAACCCGGTCCGATATTTACCCATCTCGTGCTGGCGGATGAGATTAACCGCACCTCCCCCAGGAGCCAAAGTGCACTGCTTGAAGTCATGGAAGAAAGCCAGGTTACTGTCGATGGCATCACGCACCCGATGTCGTTGCCGTTTTTGGTGGTAGCGACACAAAACCCCATTGAGTATGAGGGGACCTTCCCTCTTCCGGAAAGCCAGTTGGACCGCTTTCTGTTTCGCCTAACCATCGGATATCCCGGCGTGGAGGAGGAGTCTAAAATACTGGCCCAATCGCAAGCACGATCCCAGGTCGACACGTTGTCCGCGGTCATGAGTCGGGAACGCATTCTTCAGTTGATGGCGGAATCGGCGGCTATCCATGTCACCGACTCGATACGTCGTTATATTGCTGAAATCGCGTTTGCCACAAGAAAGTCTCCCCATCTCTATTTAGGCCTAAGCCCCCGGGGCAGCATCGCCCTGTATCATGCGGCCCAAGCCTGGGCACTTTTGCACAATCGTTCCTACGTAATCCCCGACGATATTATTGAACTGGCCCCCCACGTGGTTGAACATCGTTTGATCGTATCGCGAACAACCGCGTCGCAGAGTCGTGAACGGGTTCATGAAGTGTTCAATGACATCATTCATGCCATTCCCGTTCCGAGTACGTCGTCATGAAAACGCCACAACCTTTCGCATGGGCGGCCGTGGCTTGGGGAGCCGTCATCGCCTATGCCATCTATCAGGGCGGGGCCCTCGCCTGGCACCTCCTAGGTTTTGTCATCGTCTTGAGCCTCATGGTGGCGGTGTTTCACTTGCGGTCCCTGTCTTCGATTGCTGTGCAACGCCACATGCGCCCGGGCCCCTATGGTGCGGGTGAATCTCTCACAGTAAGCCTCACCGTATCCGCTCGCCACGCGTGGCTATGGCCTTATCTATTGGTCATCGATCAGTTGCCTGCTGCGCTTGATGTCGGGGAACCGCGATTCGTTCTAAGCTATCTTGGCAAAAAACCTCTGACCTTGCATTACCAAATCCCCGCGTTACAGCGGGGAATCTATGAATTTACCGAAGTCTCTCTGACCACCGGAGATCTATTTGGTCTGTCGCAGCGCTCACGCCAGATAGCCCTGAAGACGACCTTGATAGTGTGGCCAAAAACCGTGTCTTTGGATACTTCGCGCCTGACGCCGCGACTCTGGCATGGTGAAAACCGCTCACCGCGCCCCACGCGTGACGAATCTATCCACATCCGAGGCATTCGTGAATATGTTCAGGGCGACCGGTTATCGCGCATCCATTGGAAAAAATCGGCACATACGGGCGATTTAAAGGTTAAACAATTTGAACCGGAGACCCAACCCGAATTTACGGTGCTATTGGATGGCGCGAGCCAGTTTACGCGGGACAATTGGGAGGTCGCCATTAGTACCGCAGCATCGCTTGTGGCACACGCCCATCACGCCCATCAGACCATCGGGCTGGAATCCCTGGACTTTCCGCGTGAAGCGTTCTTATTGGCCCAGGGCGCACCATCACTCCAAAGCATGATGAATTTTCTCAGTGGGTTAACGTATCGTCCCACTCGATCCAGTAGCCCGTTTGGTCATTTGACCTCATCATCACCGCTCGTAGTCATCACCTCCCCGGCACATGCCGACCGTTGGCGCGAACGTGCCGCTCTCATTGTCGTCATTGGATCCGGTGGCGTTCAGACACTGGAGGATCTGCCTGGTTATCTGGATCCACTCCCTCAACCCCGGGGAAACCACCTATGACGGAAAAACTCCGCCCTCTCCTACTAGGGCTTTGGATGTCCGCTTTATTTTGGCCCTTTGCCCATGCGGGGGGCTACGACCACCCTGCTTGGCTATCCCTGACCCCAGTGCTCTTAAGCCTGGGGGACTTTTTGCGTCCCGCCGTACTACGAGGATTAACCTGGCTAGCGGTTCTTTATACCGAACTCTCACTAGCTTGGAACGCGATGGCCACACTGCATCTCATACGCACGGTAATCGGCGGGGGCTTGCAGCAACTCTTTCTATTACCGCTGCGGGAATGGAATCATATCAGTGCCCATCTCGCCGTCCCCCTATTGTTGGCAGGCGGCTTTCTCGGGTGGCTCGTGTTTCGACAATGCCGCCAACACGCTCAAGCTCTGGCCTTATTGGTAATGGGGGCGATCCTCATACCTGTCAACCACGTTCTGTGGAATCTTCCCGGAGAATTGGCGCTCGCATTGTACTTGGCCATTGGACTGACCGTACTATGGACCTTTCACCGCTACACCCTCGTCACCGGGTCACGATCAATGGGGCCTGGGTCGCGTCGATCCCTCTGGTGGAGTTTGGCTGCCTTGGTACCGGTAGCTATCGGGTGGACCCTACCCGCCCATGCCTCAGCCGACCCCCTAGGCATCTTTAAGGGCGATCTCCTGCCCGGGTTGCTGTCCCAATCCGGAAAATCCGCCACTACCGGCTATGGCCCCGGCGTCACCCAGATTGGCCATTCGCTTACGACCAGTCGTACCCCCGTATTTATTGCCGCAACCCACCAACCCTATTATTGGCAGGCAGCCACCTACAGCCACTTCAATGGCCATGACTGGTCAAATTCCAATCGCGGCTTGACCTACGAGGCGGAGCCGCAGGACATCGGCATCCCGCTCATCCAACCCTATTTTTCGACTCTAGTGCCCACGCACACGGTCAAAATCCCTATCCGAACCGCCTTTTCTAAAAATTTGCTGACGACGCTTTTTTATACGGGCGTCCCCACCAATTTTTCCGTGCCCACGACGGCCCATACGGCATCCGGTCAATTTCAAAACACAGGCGGTGTCCCCAGTTATCGCTTGACGGCTGAAATTCCTTCGTACAATTTAACGGTGCTCCAACAGGCACTATTCCAAAAAAACCCCGGGTCCCTTAAGCCCGACGTACAAGTCCCGCAAAATCTCTCTCCCAAAGTGGGGGCGCTGGCCGCCCGGATCACGCGCAATGCTCAGGGACCGTGGCAAGCCGCCCAGGATATCAAGAGTTATTTGGACCAGCACTACCGCTACTCTTTAACCGTGACCCCCTCTTCAACCAATGTGGTAAACCACTTTTTATTCGTGGACCAAAAAGGCTACTGTGACCAGTTTTCTACAGCCTTCATCATGATGATGCGCACCTTGCACGTGCCTGCTCGGTGGGTCGTCGGTTATAGTGCCGGAACCTATGACCCGTCTTTACACGGGTATCTAGTCCGCGCGTTAGACGCCCATTCTTGGGCGCAAATCTGGATCGCGCATGTCGGATGGGTACCCATCGATCCCACTCCAGGATTTGCAGCTCCTGTCTCATATACCAAGGGTGTTCAATCAGGCGCCAACACGATTCATCCGAAGTCGCCCCAGGCGTCGTCGGGTCCCACATCTTTTAACCCGGGCCGTATCGCGCATTTACGAAACTTACACGCCCCTGTCCAGCAAGCCCATCGCGCTCATGTCCATCCCAAACGAGTGGCCGGATCCCAAAAGAATGACGGAGCGACCTTTTTGGCTTTGATCGGCGTCGGGCTTGCCGTTGTCTTAGCCCTATGGCGATATCGCTCGACCCGTTACCGTCGCACCGTCAAGGGGTTATGGCAATCCATACAACGCGCTTCGAAGCGGAAGTTGGGACACCGCTTAACCGATAAAAGTCCTCGACAGTGGGGAGCCGACTGGCTCCGCTACTTCCCCGACGACCGTGACCTCGTCTGGCCTTTAGTGAATTTGTTAGAAATAGCCTTCTATCGGAAAACACATTTATCGGCGGATGAGCATCAGCGTCTGAACGAGTTGTGGAATGCACTCCGAAAGCGTCGGCGAACGGCTTAAAATTCCTCGTCGGCCAGATCCGGCATGGGCAAGCCTAGCCGTCCATCTAAGTACCGCTCCAACTTGCGCTTGACGCGTTGCAGGGCGTTGTCGATAGACTTCACATGGCGCTTCAGCTCGACGGCAATCTCTTGATAGGAGCGCCCATCAAGATATGACATCAGCACTTTCCATTCCAGGTCGCTCAAGATTTCGCCCATCTTCTCCTCAATGTCGCCGAATTCTTCTCGGTTAATGACCATCTCTTCGGGATCGGAGATGCGAGAAGTCGAGATCACGTCCATCAGCGTGCGATCGGAATCTTCTTCGTAGATAGGCTTATTCAGCGAGACATAGGAGTTCAGCGGGATATGTTTTTGCCGGGTCGCGGTCTTAATCGCCGTGATGATCTGGCGGGTAATACACAATTCAGCAAACGCACGGAACGACGCCAGTTTGTCGTTTCGAAAATCGCGAATCGCCTTATAAAGACCAATCATCCCTTCTTGGATGATATCCTCACGGTCGGCACCAATCAGGAAATAGGAGCGCGCCTTGGCTCTCACAAAGTTTCGATATTTGTGGATGAGAAACTCCAATGCTTCCCCATTGCCTTCACGTGCTTGCACGACGATGTCCTCGTCCACCATCGCGTCGTAGCTTTTGCTCACGTCGTGCAACGGGCCAACACCCACCCACATCGCCTCCATCGGCAGGAAATGGAACTAATCCGAAATATAACGCGCGTCGCAAAACGATAATCAATTACAAAATTTGAGACATACTCCGGAAACCTTGAAGACATTATAGTCGGGCCCGTAAAGTCGCGTCAATACTGAGTTTTGCCGGCTCGCTGTCGAATCACCTCAAACCCGATCACCGCCGCAGCGTTCGAGGCATTGATCGACGCCACCTGTCCAAGCATCGGAAGTCTCACCAAACCGTCGCATCGCTCACGAACCAGGGGACGTATACCGAGCCCTTCTGACCCAATAACCAATCCGACCGGGCCGCTCCAGTCCACTGCCGTATAGAGTGTGGGGGCCGTGGGATGGGCCGCATAAACAAAAACTCCTAATTTCTTCATTTTGTCGATGGTTTGTGCTAGGTTGGTCACACGCACCACCGACACATATTCAATAGCACCGGACGACGCTTTCGCTACGACGGCGGTGAGACTTGATGCCCCTCGTTCAGGGATGACAACCCCTGCCGCCCCGGTAGCATCGGCTGTCCTCAAAATAGCCCCCAAATTGTGCGGATCTTGAATACCGTCCAGGATATACACGAAGGGTGCGGTTAATGACTGAAGAACCCCTGACCACTCGTCGAAATCGAGCGTGGGCTTGATCGCCACTTGGGCTCCGACCCCTTGGTGCGCCAATCCCTCAGCCATCCGATCCAAAAAAGCTTTGGGCACCTCTTTCAAAAAAATCCGTCGTTCGTGTGCCAGAGCCGCGATTTCCCGAAGACTACCCTCTAAAAGACCCTGTTGCATCCAAAGGCGGTCGATCGGTCGACCCGATCTAAGCGCCTCTAACACGGGATGCCGACCGACTATCACGGGTATATCCGAGGCATGGTCTTCATCGGGTCGGGCGGATGAGCCGCGGCGACCGGGAGAATCATGGAGACGGCGCGAATCATGACGACGTCTTGACGGGTCGGCACGCCTATTGTTTTTTCGGGGTCGGCTTTGCATGCGTATCCTCCCGGCGGAAGAGTCTGGTGCCATGGGGGCCATCGAGTACCTCATAGCCTGATTGGATCAAGACATCGCGAAGCATGTCGGCCCACTGAAAATTTCCCTCTTGGCGCGCTTGATTGCGTCGCTCCACCAGTGTGTCCGCCAAGTAACCGTCTGTTGTGGCTGGCTTGACGGGAGCCAAAAACCCCAAGATGGAGTCCGCTACTAAGAGGTTTCGACGCGCCCAAGCTCGGGCGGCCTCTCCCCGACCTGATTCAATACCGCGATATGTGGCCGCCACCATATCAAAGACCACGGCAAAAGCACGTGCCGTGTTAAAGTCCTCATCGAGCGTCGACAAAAATCGTTCCTCGAATAGAGCGAGCTCTTGAGCCCACTCTTCTTCGGGCAGATCTTGAGTCGGCGGAGCCAGTCGCACCTCTTCCCACAGGCGCTCAATGCGCGCCAAGCCCTGACCCCATTCGCTAATCCTGGCGTCATCGTAATCTAACGGCGACCGGTAGTGGACACTGAGAAGATACGTACGGACCACGTGAGGTGAGTAACGCTCGAGCAAGGCGCCCACATTCACGCCGTTTTTCAGTGATTTAGACATCTTGACGCCGCCTTGGGTGATCAAACCCGAGTGCACCCAAATCGAGACCGGCTCTCCACCTAGCAAGGCCCGTGATTGCGCTCGCTCATTCTCATGATGGGGAAAGAGAAGATCCATGCCCCCGCCATGCAAATCAAAACGCGCCCCTAAATATCGCCGAGCCATAGCAGAACATTCAATATGCCATCCCGGACGTCCTTTGCCCCAAGGGCTTTCCCACCCTGGCTCATCGACCTGGGATTTTTTCCACAAAGCAAAATCCTCGGCACGCTCTTTGAAAGGATCCGGGTCAATGCGGAACCCCTCGCGCATATCGTTTAAGTTCCGGCCCGAAAGCCTCCCATACTCCGGGTCGCGCGAAACCCGAAAATACACGCTGCCATCCGCCGAATACGCATATTCGCTCTCGATTAGCCTTCTAATATAGTCCACAATCGCATCTAGATTGCCACTCACGCGTGGTGCGAAGTCAGGCGGCTCGACCGAAAGCTCGAGGGTTAGGGCATGATATTCGGCGATGTACTCTTCTGCCAGGGATTCAATCGACCGGCCGGTTTCCCTGGAACGTTGGATCAGCTTATCATCTATATCAGTAAAGTTTTGCACATAGCTCACAATATACCCACGCCGCATCAAATGACGCCGAATCACATCCCACACCACGGCAGGTCGGGCATGACCCAGATGGGTATGATCATACGGAGTGACTCCGCAGGTGTAGATGCTGACGTGGCCTGGTCTTTGTGGCACGAGCTCTGTCATCCGTCGGTTTAAGCTGTCGTAAACCGCAATCACCAGGACCCCTCCCCACATACGGAAAAAGTCGCTGACCCGTGATGGTGCGACTGCGACCTTCCACGTCAAATTTTCCCACAGCATAACGGAACCGCCCCGACGCGTCAATGAAAAGGAGCTCCAGCACGGTATTCCCCGACGCCGTTTCATCAGAGTTGAATTTCCCAGGACTTTTTTCCCATTTTCCGCATTCTCCCTGTAGTTTTTCCCATACTTGACGCGTTTTATGGTGTGTGAGGCAAGGAGCTTTTGATACACTAGTGGAACGGTCCATTAAGGGAGAGACGGTTTATGCCCCAAAAGCACGTCGGTCGGCGGGCTGTATTGATGTTTTCGTTTATTACCGCAGGTTTTGCGGTAATTGGTTGGCGCTACTGGGATTTGCAAGTACTGCACCGAGCCCACTATCAATCCTTGGCCCAACAGGACCAATTGCGCCAGATCCCGCTGCCCGCGGCCCGCGGCAATATCGTCACGGCCAACGGTGTGGCGG
This sequence comes from Bacillota bacterium, assembly GCA_021806205.1. Taxonomy (GTDB): domain Bacteria; phylum Bacillota; class Sulfobacillia; order Sulfobacillales; family Sulfobacillaceae; genus Sulfobacillus_B. The sequence continues at coordinate 25,020 of JAJZXX010000167.1, forward strand.
TAGCCACATCCAAACCCGCCTGGAGCCTCTATTACCTAAGCCAAGGCACAACCATCCCGACAGCTGAGGCCAATCGCCTAGCCCGATATATTCACATCCCGGCAAAAACCATTAATAGCACCATTGAACACCAACTAAAGATCTTGCCGAGTTATGACCCCATTGAACTCGACTCCAGCTTGACACCAAAAGAAATGACTGCCATTGAAGAGAACATTAACCAGCTTCCCTATTTAAGAGTCCAACCCACCGCCATCCGGAGCTATCCGTACGGATCTCTGATGGGCAATATTCTCGGATATCTCCAGGAGAACACGTCGACCACCGCCATCGGTAAGTCCGGTCTTGAAATGCAATATAACAAGTACCTCGTGGGCAGCTCGGGCGGTGAATACGCCGAGGTTAACCGCCAAGGCCAGTTGGTAAAACTCTTTGGCCGGTCCGTACCCACTCCGGGAGACACTTTACATCTCACCATTAACTGGAACCTTGAAAAAACCGCCTATAAAGCGCTGGCATACAACATGTATGTCATGCAGCATGCCAACCACGCCTTAACCGCCTATTCTCCCAATGCCAATCAAGGGGGGGTGATTGCACTCAATCCCAATAACGGTGACGTGCTGGCTATCGCCAGCCTGCCTAGTTTTAATCCCAACAAGATGATTCCCAATAATCCTAACCGCGCCAGCTACTACAGTCGACTTATCCAACAAGCCACGAAGACGGGTAACAATCCCTTTGAAATCGTTCCGACCAGTCTCCCGTTCCCACCGGGATCAACGTTTAAACCGATGATGGCTGTGGCTGCCTTGGCCAGTCACACTGTGACAGCCACGACACATATTTTTGACCCCGGCTACTTTCCTAAAGATCCAGCATTTCATAGCTGGGAATATCCTCGGGCCTTTGGGTCGCTGAACATCGAACAAGCCATCGGCCTATCCGACGACACCTTTTTCTACACACTGGGCTATGACATGGGCATCAACCTCATGGATACCTGGATGAAACATTTCTTGCTCAATAAGCCCACGGGGATTGACTTACCTTACGCGACTACCGATTATTTACCAACCCCACAGCTTCTCAACGCCACTCACCAAGGGCCGTGGACGTTTGGATGGAATCTCAACACGGTCATTGGTCAGGGGCTAGATCAGTTTACGTTGGTCACCTTAGCCCGTGCCGATGCTGCCATCGCCAACGGCGGTACGTTGTATCGACCCCACTTGGTATCGGAAATCACGTCCCCCACTGGGAAGGTGGTCAAAAAATTCAATCCGGTGGTTCAAGGGAAAATCCATGTCCCAGCTTCCGTATGGAATACGGTGCATAAGGGCATGGAGATGTCGGCTCAAGACAGCAACATCGCGAATACGGGAACCAGTGGAACCGGCTATGGTGCGCTGGCGGGATTCCCGATTCCCTTGGCCTCTAAAACGGGGACGGCTCAGGTAACCGGAAAACAAAACAATGCGGTCTTTCTGACCTATGGGCCGATGAAAGGTTCTCACCCGCATCCGTCCATTGTTATTTTGGTCTATGTGAAAGCCGGCAACTGGGGAGCCGACTCCGGCTTCGTAGCGCGCGCTATCTATGACCAGTATTTCAAGGTCAAGGACCCGTCGGCCAAACCGCTCTTGGATCGGACTTTTGGCGGAAACTTTGCTTGGCCCTTTGGATACACGCCGCCCAAAAAGACCGTGCCCTAGTGGGGCCACACAACCCTAAAGGGCATCCTGTCGATCGATACACCCAAAGGAGCTGTACCTTTCATGACGGTAGACGCATTGGTAGAGCACTACTATTCATTTGCCATGCAGGGAGACACTCTAATCCCGTTTACCGTTGAGGTGCTGGGGGGAGCGTATGGGCTGGTACCGGCTGATGTGATTCTTGAGTTCTTGGACCGCATGGAACTCTTGATCCTGGGTAACATTGAGGACCACTATCAAGAAGCGCCGGGTCTTGAGGTCAATGTCGATAGGGTACGCGAGGACACCCGGCGCGAAGTGGATAGGGCGCGGGCACTCGTTCTGGAGCACCAATAGACTGCAACTTTGCATGTTCACGACTAGGTCCGTTTCTTAGTGGATAGGTATGAAAATCTTCTTTCGCAACGCCAAGAAGTTCCCATCGGGTGTACAAAAAGAGGCGTGAAAGGCGATGCTCGGGGCGGAGCTTTTCGGTTTTTGTTGTCGCTCGGCTCAGCAAAGATTTTCTTCACGGGACAGGCTCTCCCCGGTGTTTATTCGAACTCTATAGTGCAGGATTTTCCTACTTTTCCGGCCGCGAGGGGATGGCTGTACAACGCACCGAACCCGGTGACCTCTTTTTTGGGCAATTAGACTCAGAAGGAATCACCTTATGGTACACACCAAATCCCTTTAAAGCCTTAGCGCAGACCACTTCGGACCCGGCTTCCAGCACCATCGCGCGAAATCTGAATTCGATCAGCGCTGCCCGTAACGTCGCTTGGTCGGACGACGGCCAATGCGATGCGGGCAGTCCTAGTGGTCAATATACAAATTCACCCCGTCATGAAGAAAGTACTGGCCCGCTCAAACAGGTCATCATCGATTGTTTGGCTGATATCAGCGGCTGACCCCTATATTGCCCTAGGGTTCGAGACCATGGTCATCTTCGCGGGCCTGGCGATCCAACCGAATGGCCACCTGGCGAAAGGTGAGCCGCAAGTGCCCCCAATCCAGCGGAATCAGCATCGCCACATCCGTCGGATTGACCCGTTCAACTTGGGTCAATGCCCGAATAAACCAGTCCTGATGGAACCCGGGATCCTTTAGGGTCGCCCAGGCTATAAGCTGGGACATCTCGTAGCGTTGCAACAACACGTAGACATCCACGAAATCCCGTGTCGTGGCCCGATCAAACAATGCCAAGGTTTTGTCCGCCGCCAAGTCCTTCAGAGATCGCACGGGCATCTCGTCCACCGTCACGGAGGACGGTTCCAGTGCGTACGGACTGTCCTGGGCCAACTCGACCTTGGTCGGCCGTTCTCCCACCCAATAGCGGGCAAAACTCTTTTGCAGCCCTTCCGTGCGCACGGTAAGTCCCTGCCTTGTCCAGACGGTCTTCAAGGCGGTATGCGCCGCCTCCCACTCATCCGGCCGCATTGGCGAACCGAAAATATCCAAGTCATCCGACAGCCGGTGACCCAAATAGCCCACGGCCAGAGCCGTCCCGCCCGCCAGCGCGAATCCATAGGCAGGCAAGACATTGGCAGCCAGCCGGAGGATCTGATGTTGTTCCGCGTCGAGTACACGGTCACGCGCGTCGATGGCGTCCACCTCCCTCCAGTAAAGTTCCCAAAAGGGCAGAAACCGTGGGTGAAGGTGCAAAGACGCCCAGAGGGGCCGCACCGCCTCCCAACGAATCATCCGCCAGTCTGCTGCAGATCCTTCCTCCAAAATGGTGCGGAGTACGGCGGCGACGCGAGCGAGGTCCGTGGCATCCCCGGGGCCCGGCACGGAACTAGACCAAAATAACCGCCGCAAGGGCCATGTGTTGGGTTCTTCCGTAAGCCAGTGCCGCCACCCACCCAAAACCTCGAGAGACTCCACCCAAATCACCGTCCTCGCGTGACTCTTTTGGCCTCATTTCATTTCATTATATCCGCAATTCGAAGTCCACGGGGTTTAGTGCTGTGGCATCGGGGAACCTTCGGTTGAACCAGGACAAAACGACGGTGCGCGCAGAATGGCCCAAACACCCCAGGGAGATGCAAATCGGCCTCGCATTCGGCAAAGGCTCTTCATACCTTGAATCTGAAGGCGCCTGGCCCTGAGTATCCGTTCGCTTCGTCCACCCTGACACGCTTGACCCCAGGCATCCGCCACTTTCACCCCGAGATTCTCTGAGAATCGTCACAAAGCCACTCCCTACCGGTCCTGATCGCTGTGAGCACTAATCTGTTGTTTTAGGGCATATCCATGATCGGGGGGGGGGCTATGGGGAAAAAACTATGGTGGATGGCCACATTGGTCCTAATGGCCGCCTATTTTATCATTCGCCAAGCGCCCGCAACCGTAGCCGCAACCGCTCAGCGCAAAAACCTGGTGGTAATCGATCCAGGCCACGGCGGCTGGGACCCCGGGGCGGTGCGAGGTACGGTGTATGAAAAGACGCTCACTTTGGCCGTCGCGATGAAGGTCGGCGAATGGCTTTTACAACATAATATCCGTGTGTACTATACCCGCACCCGGGACACGGCGCTCGCCTCGACCGTATTGCACGACCTCAATAACCGATCGAGCCTTGCTAACCGAGTAGGCGCCGCCCTGTTTGTCTCCATCCATGTTAATATCGAAGCCACAGGAACCGTGGCCGGTCCTATCGTCTATTATCACAAGAGCAGTCCCGCGTCGTATACCTTGGCGCGCCAAGTCAGCCAAAGCTTGGCCCCACTGAATGGGCGGTATCGGCCACCCCGCCCTATCGGTCAATGGGTGCTAGCTCGATCACATATGCCCGCCATCAATGTTGAGGTTGGCTTTCTCTCGCATAACGCCGACGCGGCCCGCATGCAGTCCGTTTGGTATCAATCCCATTTGGCTGCCACGATAGGTCAGGGCATCTTAGGATATCTCAACCGTTAAGGGGCTCCAGCTGTACCAGAGCCAAGGCCGCCAATCCCTCTTGTCTTCCCAGCCAACCCATCCGGTCTGTAGTCGTGGCTTTCACCGATAGATGCTCTGGCACGATATTGAGCCGTGGAGCCAATGCATTCCGAATGTCTGGCACTAAAGGCCGTACACGAGGCGCCTCACCAATGACGGTAGTGTCCACGTGGACCACCTGATAGTGATGCTCGGCGACCATATGTGTGACGCGCAGTAATAAATCTACGGAACGCGCGCCCTGGACGCTGGGGTCGTCTTTGCGGAACCATGTGCCAAGATCGCCTAACGACAACGCCCCCAAAATCGCATCCATAATGGCATGGGTCAATACATCTCCATCACTGTCCCCGTCTAGACCTTTAGGGTATTCCACGACCACCCCACCTAAAACCAGGGGGCGGCCAGGTACAAAGGGGTGGGCGTCAAACCCCTGTCCCATCAGCATGCTTCACCAACCCTTTCAAAACCGCTTCAAACCAGGCAATGTCCTCGGGTTGCGTCAGCTTTTGATTAATCCGGTCTCCCGGTACGGCGCGAACCCGCACTCCAGCCAGCTCCGCCACTTCAGCATCATCCGTCGGCACAGAGCCACTGTCCCAGTTGGCGTAGGCGCTCTCAATCAGACCTTTTTTGAACCCTTGTGGGGTTTGCGCCAAACCGAGAGGGCGGCGCGGCACCGTACGCTTGACCAATCCGTCGGGACCCACCGCCTTGACAGTATCCACCACTTCGATGACGGGCAGCGCGGCACCGTGCTCTTCAGTCGCAGCCACCACTCGCCGTATGAGCAGTCTCGGCACCAGGAATCGAGCCGCATCGTGAATCAGCACGACGTCGTCTGCCGGGACATCTTGCAACGCCTTTAAACCCGCCATGACGGATAGATATCGCTCCGCTCCGCCGGCGACCACTGTAATCTGCGATCCCAACCCTATTGCCTGAAGCAATTTTTTTACCTTCACACGGTCAGTCGGCTGACTCACTACGACACCTTGTTCCACGCCCGCCTCTTGGAAACGCCGCAAACTCCACTCCAACACCGACCGTCCTTCAAACGACATCCAGATCTTGCTGGATCCACCCATTCTTTGGCTAGTGCCTGCGGCTACAATAATTATGTGGGTTGCCGTCACAATCCCCTCCGCTATTATTGTAACCGAATCGCCGCAACAAAAAGGGGCCGGTCTTGACCCGACCACCGAACCCTTTTTGGATTGAATGGATCCTAGCGAGCTTCCGCTTCTATCCCCGACTGGCCCTTCAGCTTGGCAAAAATCATCCGGCCCGCAGCGGTTTGCAGTACCGATGTAACTAACACCGTCATCGTCTGACCAATGTACTTACGACCGCCGTCGACCACAATCATGGTGCCATCGTCAAGATACCCAATGCCCTGGCCCGATTCCTTGCCATCTTTGATCACGTGAACCACCATCTCTTCGCCGGGCAAGACCACGGGTTTGACGGCATTGGCCAACTCATTGATATTCAGGACGGGCACGCCTTGCAGTTCCGCCACTTTATTGAGGTTGAAGTCATTGGTCACCACTTTACCGTCCAAGATTTTGGCCAACTTTAACAGCTTGGAATCGACCTCAAGATTGGGGTCGACTTCCCGCTCGTAAATCTGGACATTGTTCTGCTCCTTTTGGATGCGGTTCAAGATGTCTAATCCCCGTCGGCCTCGGTTTCGCTTCAATACATCGGCCGAGTCGGCAATATGGCGCAATTCTTCCAGCACAAAGGCAGGAATTACCAACGATCCTTCAAGAAACCCGGACTGGCATATGTCTGCGATTCGTCCGTCGATAATGACCGACGTATCCAAAATCTTAGGCTTCATGGCGTCGGGCGTACTACGATGCTTCATGCGTGCCGGAAGCCAACTCTGAGGACGCATGAGATCATCTTTGCGTCGCACCGACACGCGCATGCCAAAGTACCCACAGGCCACCGTAATAGCCACCCGAAGCACCATGCCCAGATACCCCATACCGGTTAAGGCCACACCAATCAAAAACGCAATAACCAGACCAACAATAAGCCCTATGGACCCCGATACCAAATCTTGTGCCGGCGTGCGTTGAAGCCGTGACTCTCCCCAAGCTGCTGTGCGACTCGCCCAAGCCACCAAGATTGGGCCGAATACGTAGCCGACAATGCCACCTACGATTAAACCTAGTGCAGCGATTACAACCTCTTCACGCACCGGGCCCATTACCCTCAGCACCGGCCAATTCCTGACAGCCTGGCGACTTTGCAACAATAAGCCAATGCCAACCAGGGCACCAACGATGGTCATAATTTGCCGTACCACCCGGGTCATCCCGGCCACCTCCTCGTAAATTGATAAGGATGGTTCGGGTCAACTTAAACCCTTCCAACCAACCCAGTTTTTAGTGTTCCCGGAGGCGCGGATAAAATACTAAAAATTTACAAGTGCAATATGCCGCTTTTGCGCCTTCCACGAGGATCATATCATATCAAAATCAGGACGTTCACTTAGCCCAATATGTTGCCGTGTCGAGAAATTTTGGACGTGGGCCGCAAGGCCTTCTCGCCATCACGGAGGGCCCTTTTGCGAAAATTCCAGACGTCATGCCCCCATCCCCTCCTCGTACCGCTTGAGACAACCGCACCTCATCAAAGGTACCTACACCTCTTTCCAAATGGCCATTTTGCAACCAATCGATGAGGGTCACTCGGCGATTGAGCATGTAGCGACCGTGCGAGACCACAATCAGTGTTCCGTCAAAATCCTCCGGGACCGACTCCAACACCTCCCGCGACTCGACATCCAAATGGTTAGTGGGTTCATCCAATACCAGGGTATTGATGCCGCGCGGCGTTGACATCTCGGTCGTGATGCACTCCACACGCTGGACACGTCCAGTGTCGGATAGGGCGGGGCATCTTCGGCATGATGGGACCGCAATCAAAACACCGTTTGCTGGAGGGGTAGAACTTGTCGATTTTCAC
>JAJZXX010000234.1 GCA_021806205.1 Bacillota bacterium
TACTAAATGACTATGTAGACTGGCCTCATCTCGGGCAAGCCTTTCGCGTCGACCGCTCTGTCACCGATTTGGATGGGAGCCACCCGCGCGGCGAGGTGGCGTTTGGCATCACCGATTTGACACCGGACCAGGCCGATGCCTCGACAATCGGGGGCCTCGTTCGCGGGCATTGGGGCATTGAGACCCGGCTCCACTGGGTTCGCGATGTGGTCTACGATGAAGACCGCTCCCAAGTACGCACAGAAAACGGACCGCGTGTCATGGCGACTTTGCGGAATACGGCCATTAGCTTGCTCCGTCATATCGGCGTGCCGAATATTCAACGCGCGGTGAATTATTTGCACCGACATCCCCAACAGGTCGCACGTATTCTCTTCCCCTAAAGTTCTGCGAAATCCCTGCCATATTCTTCCCGGTCGTGAACGACCGGATAACGGCGGTTTGCGCACTAGCGGAACGTTCGCGACCTGACCTCACTGGGGTCTTGACAAAAGGCCCGACTCCCGCAAATCGCCGAACCTTATGCCGCGACTTTGACGTTACCTTGCGATGGGGGCAGATTCTTGTTAGCGGCCTAGGAACCATTGGTACAATGGTATCTCAGCTCGCGACCTTACATGGCTACCATGTCACTGGAATTGATCCATCCCCTGCACGAAGACAGGAACTTACACGGAACGGCATACGTGCGTTGGCGCCTGACGACTTGGACAAGGAGATGGACCGATGGGATGCGGTGATCGACACGGTTGGTATAGCAGCGAACACCGTGATGCTTATAAACCGTCTGAAAATCGGGGGGGTCCTAGTCCTAATGACTCACTGGCGTAGTCAACCCCTAATTGACTGTCGACCTTTTATTAACGAAATATTTAATAGAGGTCTAACCGTTCGCGGAGCTCTAGAGTACGGGATTGGGTCGACGCCTTGGGAGAACTGGCCGGAACTGCAGCGTGCAAAGTGGAATTTCATCGAAGAGCACATGCATCAGGGTCGCCTGGCATTCATGACGTTTAAGACCGTGCCATACGATCGCTTGCCTCTCGCTTATGAGGAGCTTGGTTCTCAGACGGGACCTACGGGCCGCTTGCTCGATTGGACCTCATGAGCTTCACCTCAGGCGATCAAGACACAATGCGCCGGCCCCCTGTGTTAGTGAAATGCGGCACCGAGGCCGTCAACATCAAACGACCTAGAGAAAGGTGGTCACACACATGGCCTTTCTTATCATATATGGCTTTTCCGAGGGATTTCCAGGCCACTGGACGCTCCTTGAACGGTGGATATCTATCGGTCATAAGCTGTGGCTCATTAGCGAATCACCCGATCAGACCCGGCTTAATGGCGTAATGCGCTGGGATGCGATGTCGCGCCAGGCGCAGCAAGAACCAATGGCGTTGCCCTGGGAATCGGAACAATGGAGACGGGCGGCCGGCGCTGACGGCGTCATCTGTTTGTGGGAGCAAAGCGTCACAGGAGCAGCACGGCTCGCTAATCGTCTTGGGCTTCCGGGCCCCGATCCACAATCGGCGCAATTGGCTCGAGACAAGTGGTTGATGGTTCAACGATGGCAGTCTGCGGGTATCCGCGTCCCATTTACCCAACCCATTGACAGCCCCGAGTCCCTGACCCAACTACTCAAGCGATTCCGGAAGATTGTGGTCAAGCCCACAGATTCGGGTGGAGGCTTCGGCGTGCAGGAGGTGACGGCCAGATGGCCACAAAGTGACGGCGCATGGGACGACTTGCGAACTTGGCGGAATGTTTCGCTGATTGCGCAGGAAAGGATCGACGGTCCCGAAGTGAGTGTGGAAGGGTTTGTCGACCACGCCAACAGATATCATCTCTTGGGGGTGACAGCGAAGTACACTACCGTGGGTCCACGCTTCGTTGAAGTAGGGCACATGGCCCCGGCACCTATCGACGACGCCAAGCTTGAAATAATTCACCGCTTGGCGAATCAATGTCACGACGCTTTTGATCTAAGGGATTGTGTGACACATCTCGAAGTGAAACTCTCTTCCGCTGGTCCGATTCCCATTGAATTAGGAGCTCGGGTGGCGGGCGGAGCGATCCCGGAGATATGGGCCAGTACCGGTCGTTTCGACCTTTACGAGGTGGCTAGATGCCTGGCGACCGGAAAACTTCCGGTCGTTCAGCACTCAGTGGCTCACGCATATGCTGCAGTAGTCTTCCCTACGGTTCGAGCGAATTGGCAAGAAATCGTTTCTGGTATGGATCTCGAGTTGCTGGACAGTCGATGTCGTAACGGTCCAACGGGACGCGCTATTTCGGATAACAGCAGTCGATGGCAATTGATTCGAGTGCGTGGCGGCGGTCCCGATATGGTCTTGAAGTTCATTCGTGAGGTATTCCGTAGTGAAACGGGCACCGGGGCCTTGGGCGTCGAGGTCGTAGGGATAGGTTTTTCCGGAGGCGTCCAATGAGTGTGTTGCCGATCATGGATGAGCGCAACTGCGAGGCATTTCATGAGTGAGTACCTTGTTAGTTGCATCATTCCCGTCCGCTCTGACGCGCGGGTGCACAGGATAACACCCATCGTTTCGGCGTTTTCGGAAACGGAAGTAATTATCGCGTGCAATGGTAGTTCGTCTTCATTTCTAAGGGACATTACGGACCGGTTTCCTAAGTGCCGACCCGTCGCTATTTCGCGGACCAACCGCTCTCTTGCACGCAATGTGGGAGCCACGCAAGCGTTTGGAGAGTGGCTGTGGTTCATTGATTCTGATGTGACAATCGAAGGAGATTTCGTCAAACTTTGGCAGTTATTAAAGCACTCAGATGCGCAAGTCGTTCAAGGCGGCATTCTCTATGAGGGGCCCCCCAAGCCGATTTCCCTGGTATCGAATGGCTCGCACCCTCTTAACCGACCTCGACCCCACGGCCATTTTTACGCCGAGCCTCTTTATTCGCAGAGAGGCATTCTTGAATCTTGGTGGATTTGACGCCGCGGCTTTCGGTGGGGAAGACTACGAGCTAGGATGGCGGTTAAAACAACAGGGCGTGCCAATTGCCTACCATCCGTATTTCGTGGTACGGCACCGTGACCCCCCCATCGGTGCGCGAACGGGTACGGAGCGTGATGAATATGGCCTTTGGGGCGGCCTTTCGAACATCGAGTCATCGAACGAATGCTTGGCTTAGGTGGCCTAACGAATGGCGGAGGTGGTCACGGTTAGAGAAAGCGTCATTTGCGCTGTTCTTGGCCATCAATATCGTCGCGTACGAGCCAGCGTTCGCCACGCGCCTCCCGACCCGGTGGAGAAGACGCGCCATGGCGGGATCTCGCGCTGATACTAGAGAGTGACGTACACACAAATCGTGTAGCGCACAAATTGTCTTTGAGCACGGAGGCGATCTGGACTGCCGAGCTTTCACGACAACGCCACGCAGTCGTTCCGCTCGACCTATCCGTTATAGGCCTTTGGTCGTATTGGTGAGTTGGTCGTTACGATGTACCATCATACTAGCAGGAGTTTCCGAGTTAGTGGTGACACAAGACGGGAAACCCAAGCGAGGCAATGATTCGAAGATTTCGGGCGTATTATACAACTCGTGGTCACGGATGCCGGAAAGAACGAGGGGTTTAGAGATCCTAATGAACCCTCCAAATCCTCGTTTCATGCGGTATTCGCGAAAATTTAAGCGACAGACTGGGGTCCCCTATTTCACCGATACATACCGTAAGTAGGAAACTCCTGCTAGCTTCACGTTGCGACAGCGGTTCTTGTGACAATAACAGGGGGAATAAACAATGCGTCAAAACCGGCCCCTGCAACTGGCGCTTGCGAGCATGGCCATCTATGCGGCGGGGGCTCAGTTGTTATCTTTTGCCTTGCCTTGGTATGTGATGAAAAGCACGGAGTCGCTCGCCCCCATGGCCTTGATTTGGGGTGTTCAAACCTTCGCAATCGGGCTCAGTGGGATTGGGCTTGGATGGGTCGCCGATCGTTATCCCGCGGCTCGCGTTGGTTTGGGTGCCATAGTCGTACAGGGGATCGCCATTATGGTTATTATGCGAGGTCTGCAGTTTCCGGATCCCTCCGTTATCGGGCTGGCGGCGTGGTCGGGTGTGTGGGCTGCTGCCTCTAGTTTGTATGGACTAATGACGGACTTTAAGATTGTTCCCCGGCTGGCGCGTTCGGAATCCGAGCTTACCTGGGCGAACGGGCTATTTGGCTCATTATGGTCAGGAAGTGCGATTGCCGGCCCTGCGTTGGGCGGAGCCCTCGTGGTCCTGATGCCCGACGGCGCAGCACTATGGATCGTACTCGGAACCTTGGCGCTCATGCTACCGTGGCTTTCGGTCATCCGTGACGTATCCTCGACTAGCAAGAATCAAGGTGAACGACAGGACGCCGAGCCGACTAAGCGCCCGGTAGGTCGGACCCTATGGTTGGCCATAATCCTTCTGGGTATCGCGGCGGCGTTGGCCAACATCGGTACGGGGAGTTTGTCGACCGTGACCACCTATTACCTCGGGCATACATTGAACCTGCCGGGTCCAACTGTGGGGGCCTTATTTGCGGTGGGTGCGGTTGCACAGGTTATCGCAAGTCTTGGGGGCCCGTTGGTATACCAGCGGTGGGGTGCCCAGGGAACACGATTTTTATATACGATTTTTGGAATCATCGCACTTGTTGTGCTGATTCGGGTGGGGTCCTGGTGGGCAGGCCTTGGATTTGCCGCAACGGAAGTGGCTGTAAGTGGCTTTAATCTTGTCTCTCGCACCGTGAGACAGCAGTGGGTGCCATCTCCGCTCCGGGGATGGGCTGCAGGGGTGTACCGAACCATCGCTGTTCTTCCTGCCCCGTTGTCTGCGGTCGTGCTGTTGTCTGCGGACCACCACTGGGGATATGAAAGCGTATTATTGTTGGCTGCTGTGGCATTCGGCCTCAATTGGATTTTGGCGTCACGAGGCATTTATGTTTTGTCCGGCCAAACGCTTCGCGCAGACCTCCGTCGTTCTGTAGAACCACCCTGCAAAGAACTCTAACGTAGCATGTCCAACGTTCCCTGCAAATTCGAGAGGAGAAGTCATGATGCTATTAACCCTAAGTATCGCCGACAATACGCGTATCACCTTAACTCTTCAAGAGATAGAGGACCTTTTGGTTAATATGACGTTGCCGCTGTACGACATGTGTGTGCCAAATCTTGAGAGGCCGTTCATGCAAGATCTTTCGATCCCAATGTTTTTGGGTGTGCCGCTTACTCTCAACATGATCGAGTCATTAGTCGCTCAGAGGCCATCGTTTTTACGTAACATAATGCTGGTCGGAAGGGCCTATCGAGGCGCCTCTCTTCTGACAGCCTTTCCGAACATACCATCTGAGGTGCTCGGGATTTTGCAAGATCTGGAGGGACTCGTGAGCATTTCCTATGCTACGAAGCTAGTCCACCGGTATTTTCCTGCCCTAGTTCCCATCATTGACGAAGACTGTGTGTGGCCCGCGTACGCCAATGCGGTCCGTGCGTCACACGATTGGACAGTCTCTGATGTTCTAAGCATTATGAACAAGCTCCGGGAGAGTGTTGCCGTCCAAGAATCTAACCTCAAAGCCCTACGAGAAGCCATCGAACTGAAACATCGATGGACGAATTGTCTTTCAACCCTACGATTTTATGATCTCGTGTTGTGGCGATGGTTTACCATGATGCGCCAAAAGCAATAGCGTTCTGCCCTACGTTGGCGTGCATCCTTATAAGCCCGACCGAACGATTTTACCTGCCGGTTTAATGCTTCGACATGGATTTGTGGTTCTGTTTCCTAAAAGACTAGTGCCGGCCGGAGCACCCGTGCCATGCGGTGACGAGTCAAAATCAACAAAGGCCACTGCCATGCAGTGCGGCACGGATTAGATGGCGATCAACCAAAGAATCCGGATACCCAAAAATAATTTCTTTAACAAACTTGAGGCCATTGAAAGCTTTGAAGTGCGCCGAGGTCGACCCGAATCCCGAGGAACCAACGCGGCCGGAGAAGGAATTTTTATTCAAAAACAAGTCGACGTGCTATTGGCTGTGGACATACTAATCAGTACCTTTCGTCAATCAGCCGACAGCATCGTATTAATTGCCGGAGACAGTGATTATATTCCCGCAGTACGAGAGGCGAAAACCGCTGGAGCGATTGTCAGACTTGTCCACGGACCACGCAACACCTTCCACAAGCAGCTTTGGCAAGCTCGTGATTGGCGCCGTGAATTAAGCCTAAAGGACATTCTGGACGCATCTAGCCGCTAATATTCAAAAGCGGGCAGTCAACGCAACGAAGTCCTTGGACCATCATACTCACGAGAAAGTGATCAATAATGCCCCGCCCTCCCCGGTGGGGTATTTTCCCATATATGCCACTCAGTGCCTGTTCATGAACCACGACATAAAAACCTTGAAACCGTTGGTACACAATGCTTACAGCCATTTTGGCCTTCTTCATCAACGCAAAAAACCATCTCGCTCGTAAAAAAGTGGAAAGAAATGGTGCTTTAGCGCACGAACGTTTGCCGAAAAGGAAACGATAACACGATACGTTCTACCCCCCTTCCTCACTCTCGTGACTATAGATCAACCTATCTCCCCGCCGCTCCCTTCTTTTCTTCTGTGGAGAAGTCGGGTCGATCCCAGGTCACGATCCCCCTTGATGGGACTGATAAGTGGCACATTTTCCCACTTTTTTCACGGGGGGGATTGACTTTCACCTATTTTTTGCGGTCGAAATTGCTGAAAGCAAGTCCCTGACTGTGTTTCAGCCGTTTTAGCGCCTGGTTCAAGGCCCTTTTTTCTGGTTCACAGCACAAAAAAGGCCCCGCGGGAGGCGGGGCACTGGTTGTTGCTGTCCGTTATCTGCTACAGAAATGGCACGTCTTCGGGGAGTCCATCTTTGCCCACCCCGAGCCAGTCCGCGATACTCTGATACTCGTCGCGCGGCGTCGGACGGTACTGCGTACTGTGGATCTCCGATCCCCAGCTGACCCCTTGCACTTCACGCGGTTCCCCGTGCGGTTTGTATTCCTTGATTGCGGTTGGCTGCTGTCCGTTCGCTTGGGCTTGCCATGCGGCCAACGCGTTCAGTCGCTCGATGATGGCCGCTTTGCGGGGGCTTTCCATGCCCAGCAGATCCGCGAAGATCTTCATACCCCGCACGAGCGCATCTTGGGCCACCACGCCCTGGGGGTCGATTTGGAGAAACCCTTCCCCCACGGCCGCCGACACGATATCGTTTTGTTGCTTCGAGGCG
>JAJZXX010000223.1 GCA_021806205.1 Bacillota bacterium
GGTATGAACCGAGTCGCACCTCGGCGACCGTACCCTTACACACAGGCAACGGCTAGAAGCTAAGCACACCAACGGATCTGGCCGTTTTCAAAACTCTAACGGCGAAAGTTGAGTATAAGGGTCAAGGCCAGAACGAAATGGGATTATCGCAAACACTATTATTTTCCGTGGCGTAGTCTACCACGATCTCCGTGACTCGCCATATACCTTGCGCCGCCGAGCTTGCTCGGCGGCGGGCTTCAGCGGAAACGCGCCAAACTGTCAAGGAAATGATGGCATCTATTTACGAAAAACCTCGTCTAAGCCTGCAGCTTCCGTCCGTGGTCGAGAAATCTGATAGTAATGACGGAATCTGCTTGACCATTGGTGCCGGCCACGCTATCCTGGGAACATGGAGAAAGAAACGACCACCACACCCCAGAGCGATCGAGTCGGGGCTCGGTTCGATCCGGACCGCGTGCAGGATCCGCTGTTTGACCAATATCCGACCTTCTTTGATGTTCGCGACGAGATTCAGGTGAAATATGAGATGTTGCGAGCCCACCATATCCAGGGCGAGTCGGTCACGGCCGTGGCCCGCCGGTTCGGCTTCAGTCGCCAGACCTTTTACACCACGGATGCCGCCTTTCAGCGGGTTCGGTGGAAAGGGCTGGTGCCCTCTAAGTCGGGCCCCAAGGGGGCGATTAAGGTTACGGCCGCCTGTGCTCAGTTTCTGGCAACTGAACACCGGGTCCGCCCGGACGCCAGTTGGCAAGAGCTGGCTGACGCGGCTGCACAGCATTGCGGGATCGTGGTGCATCCCCGCACGGTGCAACGACTCTTCGCTAAAAAAAAACGCCCGCACCCCGACCCGAAGTAATGGCGCCCCGGGATTTCTTGAGACCGGCGATCTGCTCCAAGAAGCTTATGAGAACGCGCGGGCGGCCTGGATAGCGGGCCAGGGCCGGATCCCGGTGCGCTTGGGGGCCCAGGTCGGGACCGCACACGCGGATCTTTCTCGGGTTTCTCACACGCCATTTGCAGAATGAGGGCCAGCTGGGCGCCCATAGGGGATGGCGTTTTCCTTGGCATACACGTTACCAACGATTTGCGGTATATCCACCCGACCGCAGCGCGTGCGAAGCCCGCGACGGTCTCATCGAATCGGTAGGGTGGAAATGCATCGAGGGATCCCATGATCCACGGGAACCCTTGGCCAGCTTTGTTGCGGCCTGCAGAAAGACTATGCTGCCGTCAAACATTGTCTGCTCTATCCGGATATCAGCAACGGCCCCATGGAAGCGACGACCAAAAACTCAAAATGGTGCGGCGAAGAACCTACGGCCGCGCCGGGTTGGAACTCCTCACTGCACTCCTGGTGCTGCCCTGGTATTACCAGGACCGGGACGCCCAGGCTCAATCCCAACCCATCGACTCCGCCGCCTAGGAGCCCGTCCAATAATCCCGGTGGTTACCATTAACCCCACAATATATTGTACGTTGTTTTGGGACATAACCATATATTGGGGATATACCTGGTAAGGTTCGAATAAATGGACACGCTCCTAGCTCCCCAATCCCCGATGATCCCCCCGACCTCGGCCTCGTCGTGGGTTCTTCACCCACGCCCTCAACCGCTGATGGATGCAGGCGCTGACTGTCCGATTTGTTCAGTATTCGAAGGATGATGGGACAAGGCCAAAGAGTCCAACGTGTACCCGTTACAAAGGCACACATCCGTTCTCAATCAGAGACGCCTAGCAGTCGATGTGCAAGAGCTAAAAACAGATGGTGCCGCAGAGTGCAATCGAATCGCATTTTCCGAATCTAAGGTTTACGGTCTATGTCGATGTGCTGATATCGCTAGAATCGGCTTAAAATGCGGGTTTTGGGAATCACGAATGTCTATCTCGTTGCGCGGATATCCCCGTTTCCACCGCTCCTGGCGACGCTCCCTTTTAGTTTCCATTATACAATCGTACAATAAAGCGGTCTTCCTCTTCGATTAAGTCAGGCTCGGTCCCGTTGTGATCCAACATGCCGCGAATAATCTTGCGAGGCACACCCAAGCCCGTCGCCTCGATATAACGATAGTCACGCAGCACCTCCTTAATCAATTCATTTCGCGTGGCACGGTATCCCCTGCGCATTTTTTCAACGGTAACCGTGTTAGGCAATGCACCGGGCGAAACCACTTCCAGCCGATTCGAATACAAGCCCAACTCGATATCGGTTCCCATGATGGTGTAGTCACGGTGAGCCACTGCATTAACAATCACTTCCCGGACCGCCTCAAGGGGGAAATCCTTCCATCGTTCCTGGCGACGACCTTCCTCATCAATCCAGGCTTCCCCCGCAGAATTTCTCCGAACAAAGTCCAACCCTTGATCGATCACCCCACTCTCAATGATGGTATTGTCTGGACCGATAAGCGGAACGATCGGGCCCCGAATGAGCGCGCGTTCCCTGTTGGCGTAATCTTTATCTAGACCTGAATACGCCACTGCCGTAATCCCGGACTGCGGCAGCCATCGGTGGGGATTTCGTCCAAAAAGCAGCACGCCGGCTACCGTTGGCACAGCGCGACCACGGTCCTCAACCATAAAGTCCGTACCCAGCAACAGCTGCTCCCAGGCCTGCTGGTCCTTAGCCTCGGGGCAGTCTTGACCTCGGATTTGACGAAAGTAATTACCGAGCCGTCGGATGTCAAGATCGGCGAGGGTTTGGCCCGATACAGGCCTTATGTCATAACGCATCAGACCCGACGCCTGGTACAGCCGCGCTTCTTCTTCGCGCGTCGCTGCCCGAGAGGTTGAGCCGACTCGGACGTATGTTACCCATGCCGCGCCCCGTTTGACTTTGTACGGCTTGTCAGGACAATCTCTTGGTAAACTAATGATGCCGATAACCGTGCCAGGTTTCCACTGCACCGTTTCCCAATACGGGATCAGCGGGGGCGTTACCAAATCACGACAGAGCGTCATGACCCACTCTTCGGCTCGGCGAGTTTCCCTGGCTAGCCCAGAAGGAGTGCCGTCATCTTCCACGCCCAGCAGTACATATCCACCTTGTAAATTTGACATGGCCACGATTTCTTGGGCCACATGTTCAGGGCGTACGTCATCACGTTTGAACTCCACCCCGGAGTTTTCACCGTTCCGCATCAACTCCGCTAACTCCGTTTTCAGCATGAAAGCCCCCCATTCTAGAAACCGTACTTGATTCGGCGCAATTCAAACGCATCCCGGCCACCTTCAAGGATGTCTTCTACCAGCTCTCGAACGACACGCGAATCTATTGCCCCCCGGTGTTCGGACGATATCTCCGCGTGCCCGGGCCCATCTTGTGGCGAGACTTCGAGACCCAAAATGAGGTCGGCGTCACCTAAAACAGGAAGGTTGGCGTTGTGCGTTGAGAAAATGAACTGACGCCGCTGTTTCTCTTTCCGCATCTTTGGAACGACACTTTCGGTGATGAATCGGTTGTCGAGATCATCTTCAGGTTGATCAACCAACAACGGCCCCTCGGATTCTAGCAGCAAGAGCAGCAGGAGTGCGGTGGCTCGTTGCCCCGTAGACAGGTCACCAAGTCCTTTCCAGACCGGAGGATCGCCCTCATTCGCCACGTTGAGCTCTACTCGGGTGGTAGCGGACAGATCGACTTCCTCCACCAGCATCGCTAACGGTAAACCGGCTTGGCCCAGGCGCTCTGCTTGCGTCGAAGGAATCGATAATAGTTGGATGAGCGCGTCTCGCCCTAATCGTATAGCTTCTGCCAGCGCCATCGTTGACAAATCCTGCCGTTGTCGAAGAACGGCCTCGGTCTCCGACAGCCGTCCCTTGACATGCTCTTTTATCAAAGACAAGAGCGGTTCCCGATTCCCTTGAAATTTAACTTCGACCCGGACGCGCGGGGATAGCATCCTCGACACCCGTCGTGCTGCTCGGTCAAGTGCCCGAAACTCCGCGGCTTTGACGTCTGCCCATTCCGCCAGCAAGTTCTGTCGTTGCTGGTCGAGGTCTAATAGATCCCTAGACAGGGCTGCCGTCTGTTCCCCAAGAGGACGAAGGTCTTCAATTCGTTGACGCAAGCGGATAAACTCTTCACCGTCAACTTTCGATCGTTGCAAGTCACGCAGGATCCGCTCATAGGCAGCTTGTACCTCATCACGACGCGCATTCCACCGTTCCTTTAGAGGCATCAACCCCTGTTCAGCCCGAGCAATCGCTTCTTGGCCGTGAATGACCACCCGTTGGAGCTCTCGCGTTAGTTCGGTTAACACCGGTTCGGCCTCCGCCAAAATGGCCCGACCCGGGAGATCTTCCAATGCCTTGGCGGATAGAAAAGTACAGTCAATTGGCAATTCCCGATCCAGTTCGTCAAGAATTGTCCGGAGTGGATCCAAGCGTTCCTGAACTGCTTGAAGTATGCGCTCCTCCCGCACAAGAAGACTCTGCTCTTTTAACCGATCCTCTAGTCCGGCTTCCCGATATCGCCGCAAGGTTTCTTCCAACGCGGGCAAAGCTCCCAACCGTTCAGCTAGGACAGATTGTTGACATTTGAGCTCCAGGATTTTGGCGCGCGAACGCTCTAATGCGCGCTGAAGTTCTGTCTTTCTTCTGGTTGAGATCGAATCCTCTTCCGTGAAGCGCTCTAAAAGTTTAGTGACTTGTTCCGACTTGCGCGCAAGCTCCGAAATCTCGTGTTGTCCATAAACCTCCGTGCGAGGGGCCACGTCCGTTGGCAGCATATTCAGGGTCTGGCCCGCCTCATTCCGAACAATTGGCGGATTGGGAACGGTGCGCTCAATCCGATAAATTCGTGGATCGGGCCGCGTAGAACGCACCCATAGGGTAGTCTTAGTGCCGCTCTTAAGCACTTGACGGATAATCCCCTCATGGGCACGCCGGGCTTCCTCCCCCAATGGTTCTAGCCCCAGCGCGTAACGGACGCTCTCGATAATAGTTGATTTACCTGTTCCCCGTCCTCCAATAAGGATGTTGAGATTCTGGTTGAAATGGATAGATGCCCCGTCAAGAAAGCCTCCTTCCCAGGTGATGCCCACCAGTTCCGAATGACGCTCCGGTACGGGATCGTCCAACAGTCGAATGCGGGAGCCGGGATCCAAAAACGCCTGCCGCAATCCTTCGATGGAGACTTCCGACATCTTGATGAACGTAGAAGCCGATGGCGCCGCTAACATCTCAGGATTGCTCACGTCTGAGGCATTGATAATAGCTACCGGCCGTTTGCGTCGAAACTCTGCGGCTTTGTTTAGTAGGATGGGCCGTAAGTTTTCCGGGGCCTTATCCACCGGCCCCGGTAGTGCGCAAGCTAGTAATTCGGGAGATGTCCAAGCCTGAACTCTCGCTTGACCTTGGAGAGTAGTTAAAAGGCCTTTGTCCGCCGCGACGTGCGCGGCGATACAGATGGCCCGCCAGGTGCGAGCCTCCTGAAGCAGCTCTGTAACGTCGTATCTTCCGGTCTGCAACTCGGAGCCGTGCGCGATCACTCCACAACTACCAATTATTCGGTCAATTTCGACGAGATCTCTATCCGGGTCGAAAAGGCAGAGCAGGTGCACGCCGTCTTTGGTGGTAGCCTCAAAGCCTGGAAACACGAATAGTCCGGCGGCCTTCGCAGCCTCTAACAGCCCCACGGAGGACATAATTTTATGATGGTCGGTCACGGCAATAACCCGGATGCCATTTTCAACACAGGCATCCATTATGGCTGCATTGTAGCTCGCCTCATTCGAGAATGTGCTAGCCTTTTTGTGATTCACCAGATAGGAAAAAGGATTCACCTGCAACGCGCACCGATAGAATGTTGCCCCATTTGGCTGTGCAAGCACACTTTCTAAGAGGTCTCCGGATATGACGTCACTTGTCCGCTTGATAGATACCGCCCCCAGTCCAGGTCCGTAATCCTCTAAAAGCCACACCGCAGTGTTGGCGCACCTCGACTCTCTCCCAGTTCACGTGCAGCAGACTGCGGTACCACGACCATGTTCCAACACCAGTTATCGGCCTTTACAAACTTGCTTAATTTTACCACGTCTTCATTCTGCCCCTGGGCCAGAGGGTGTCTCGTCCGCTAACGTCCTTACCCACTCGGGCCACGGCTCCCACCGTTCGATCAAGATTGGCCAACGAAGGATGCTGGTGCCCCGTCAACCCTTCAAGTCGGTGATCCTTACCGTTCTGGTCCAGCGTCATTTTTCCGACTACCTGCGGTCCGACAATCAACACCAATTTCACTGAACGACGCCTCCATAAATGGGTCCTAGCCACCTGAGAATGCGACGTATGCGATTTCTCGTTAGGGAATGGACGGGACACACCACTACGCTATCACTTCGACCACCTTAGTGCCGTCCCTCGCACCCTAGCCCGGCGCTGATCGCCAGCCATCACCCGAACTTCGGTGAAGTCTTTGCCGTTGTACCTCGTGGTGCCCTACACCGCTGCCTCCTTATTCCATCAAGGCCGTCGGAAAACCTGGACCAAACGGTAACGGTTTCTGAGTTTCTTGGATGGCAGGTGAACCCTCGACCGTCCATCAACGAATCATGCTCCACCTCCTGATGGCATCGCCTTGCGGTGACGATGCTTCGTTACCGCTCCTGCATTTTCCTGCCGTGCTTCCTAGTCTGCACCATTTGATCCCGACACCTGTCGGGGATGGGCCGGATAGACCCATCCGCAATCCGCAGTCCTGGCAGGTTGCCACCACGCCCCGCGTTAGGCCAGGCAAGGGGTTGAACCGATCCACTCAAGCCGTCCAAGTTGCGTCCGCTATGTGGCTCTCCCCAGCCCTAATCTATCGCGCCCTTTCTTGAGGCACCGTGGCGAGTTTCTCCCACGGTGACGAACGGCGCGGCGTCTACGTACCGTGATCAGCAAAATCCTGTTCCAGCCGCTCGCCGGTCGGCAGCGATTAAACAGTGTTTGCTCAAACTGTAACCTTGGGGACTGCAGCGACGTTATTCTCCATAGCCCCCCACGGAGGGAGTCAGAATTGATGAGGACTGCTGAACGCTCGGGTCCGTCGGGGGTTGGGCCTTGCGCTCTGCAGCAGGGTAATGGTATTCACGCTGGGCGTGACACCGCTGCCGTCAGTATCTTCAGTATTTCGTTGAAAGGTGAGGAGCCATTCATGAAAAAGCCCCAACTGCCCGACACATCCAGAACCCCCGAAGTCTTGGCGGAACTCCTGTAAAGTCCAACTTTATTTGGCCTGAGAAAATC
>JAJZXX010000142.1 GCA_021806205.1 Bacillota bacterium
GATTCGGCGTCGCCTGGCTAGTCCCTAGCAGGCACCTCATTCGCTTATGTTCATGATATGATTGCAGTACCTTTTAATTTGAGGCAACGAATCACTTTCAAGTACTTTTATTTGTGAGGGAAGACGGCCCTTGAAATGGCCCAGAACCCATGGGCGAGGAAAACCATCAATAATCATCCGCAAAAGGTATACTAAAACGACTCATTCTCAAATAGTAGTTCAGTAATGGACCTCTCGAAGGTTCTACAGCCGCACTAAAATGAAACATCGGCGCGGATCCAGACGCGCCGGGATCGAGTTACTCAATACATACAACGTCCTCACTGCGGGGGAACTCACGGGACAGCCAACCATTCTACTATTTGAGAAAGAGCCGATAAACATCGGAATTCACCAACATTTCGCCATCCTACCCGGCAACATTTGGCCAGTGCATGTCCTCCTCATTAACTTAACTAGAGTTTGAGCATCTGCCCGGGATCCGGCGTGTGCGGCATGTCGAATTAAATGCCTGCGTCGCAGGTGTTACCGCCGGGTCAACTTCGCTGGCATAGCCCATCGACCAATACGGATGCTCCTGACCTACAAACGGGGCCAAGCCACAATACCCATCCCGGCAAAAGCAAGTCCCATGGCCCTATTCCAGTTGCTGCGATCCCGGCAATCTAGACACCGTCGAAGCGCCATTGGCGTGAGCCGCGCACATCTGTCGTTTGGCCTGTCTGAGGAAATCAAGCGCCGATTCTCAGACAGTTGCTCTTCCCATGACTGCCAAAATCGCACTCATTGACACTCTCTTCCGCGTTTTTGTGCACTGGCCCCTATGCATATGGTCTGGTCCTTATGCCTAAACACCCAAAAAACAAGCCCGCACCCGGTATAAGGTGACGGAGCTTGTTCTCATCCCCGCTGCATTGACTAATTTTGGTGATTTACCACGATGCGGCCATTGTAAAACCCGCAATGCGGACAGACGTGGTGCGGCATCCGATCACCATGACACCGCGGACATTCTACCCAATGGGGTGGAGTGAGCTTCCACTGTGAGCGGCGACGCCGCGTACGCGATCGCGATAACTTACGTTTAGGAACGGCCATTTTTTTCTCTCTCCAATTCTAATGGGTTGTCTGACAAAAGACGCCCTAATTGATCCCAACGCTCGTCCTTTAAGACCATGCACGAACAGGACTCCTGATTCCAGTTCGTACCGCACTGAGGACACAGCCCCTGACAATCTGGGCGACACCGTACCGAAATGGGAAAACTCAGGCCCACCGCGTCCGATACCAATTCATCCAACACAATCACGTCGCCCGTAAATCGCGAATACTCCAAACTTGGGTCGTTCGGCAAAGCCTCTTCACGAAATTCCTCAGTCGCCTCAAAGGGCATCTCCCTGTCAAAAGGTTCGGCGCAACGGCTGCAAAGCACTTGGGCTTTAACAGTCCCCCGAACGTTCACCAGGAATGTTCCACCGCCAGCATTGCGCACCACCACGTCTATCAGGCCGGGATCCACGAGAGGAAAGTCGACTCGATCCCGGGCTGGTTTGGGCCACGCTTCAACCAGTCGCACCGTTTCCTCGCGACCGGCCCACTTTTTGACATCTGACACCCTTACTTCCACGGCCTCCACCTCGCGACACTTCTCCTAGTATATAGGGGCATCAAAAGTGCTGTCAATCTCGCTCATAGCCTCTTTTTGACAAAAGCGCGTACCAGCACCCACAAGGCGACTGCCCCAATCACCAAAAAGGCGTACTCCGGCAGCGGCAGTCCTGCCAAATGGTCGAGGTGGCTAGGATGGACCACCAGAGCCGTCCCTAAAAGAATCGATCCCAAGAGAAATGTGAACGCCAAATGATCGGCCAACTTCGCCCAATGCCCCAAGATGCGGTCAATGTTCTGATGTTCCAAAACGATACGAATCTCGCCGCTCGACAACGTGTGTAATGCGCCTTCCAACTCCTCGGGAATGCGTGCTAGTCTCGCTCCAATTCCAACAGCCTGGCTCGCGGCTTCCCCAACCCAGTTCCCCGGATTGACCCGGCTCCACAACAACTCCAGCGCCAATGGCTTTCCCATTTCCACGAGAGAGAAATCCGGATCTAAGGCGCGCACGACCCCGTCTGCCGTCACGGCGGTCTTTGCCATCAACAGATATTCGGACGGCACCCGCATGTGATGGCGCTCCGCCACGTGAAACAAATCTCCCAGAGCTTGGCCTAACGCAAAATCCTTCAGGGTGGATTCATAATAGCGATGGCGCAGGCGATCAATGTCGCGCGTCAAGGCACGGCGATCCACATGACCCGTAACCGATCCCACCGCCATCAAAGCCTCGGCTACGCTGTCCGAACGCCCTTGAACCAATCCCATCACCAATTGGCTTGACCGCCGGCGCAAATCTTGCGATAACAGGCCGACCATGCCCCAATCCAGAAAAATCAGTCGACCGGCCGCGTCGACGTGAACATTGCCGGGATGCGGATCAGCATGGAAAAACCCGCGAAGAAATATTTGTTGATACAGCGCGTGGATAAAGTGGCGCGCCGTCCTTTCCCGATCAATGCCCATTTCCGCTAAAGCGCGGACATTATTAATTTTAATGCCGCCCAACGACTGTAGGACTAGAACATTTTGATGAGTCAAGCCCCAGATGACGCGGGGCACTAGTACCGTGGCACTATTCATCACTTGGCGCCCCGCCGCCTCGGTATTCTGGGCCTCCACCGTAAAATCTAGTTCGTCACGCATGGTGGACACCAATTCATCTACTAAATTCGTCAAGCCATTTTGCCTAGCCCACTCACTGCGCTTTTCGGCGCGCTCCGCCACTATCTTTAAAATACGAAAATCCGATTCGGATCGCTCCACAATATCTGGACGGCGAATCTTAACCACGACGCGGCGCCCATCATAAAGTTGGGCTTCATACACTTGTCCGATGCTAGCCGCAGCCATCGGCTCCTTCCCAAACGTCTGGACGACCTGAAAGAGCGGCCGACCCCAGGCCCTTTCCACAATGTCGACCGCCACTTCGTACGGAAAGGGCGGCACATCATCTTGCAGATGTTCCAATGAACGCACTAAGGGATCAGGAAGGACATCAGGCCGGATCGATGCGAGTTGGCCCAGTTTGACGTAGGTAGGACCCAAATCCGCCAACACCAGGCGCACCCGTTCCGGCCAATTGGCATCCATAGTCGGCAGTGATTGCGCGCGAAGGCGTTTACCCAATCCCAGATACCAGGACAAGCCCAAACTATCCGCGAAAAACAGAAGGCCGTGATGCGCCAACACCTCGGCAATTTCCTTAAGACGCGACCACGAGCCGCGGCGCCATTTCACCGATTCGCCCTATCTTCCGTCTGGTTTGTTTCGAACAGGCCAAAGACCACAGGTCGACCACCCTGGACCAGGATCCGTCCAGCGGCCACCACTGACACCAGGCTTTTCCCGTCACTCACGAGGAGATCGCCGCGGCATCCCGTATCAATGTGCCCCACATCCCCTAACTTCAAGATGCGGGCGGGGGTTTTGGTCGCGGGAAGCAAGGCATCGCTCCAGTCCAGGCCTAATGTCTCGTGCAAGCCGACCACCTTTTGAAAAAGGCTGTCGGCTAGACCCACTCCCATCTTCATGAGACCACCCCGCTCATCAAACACCGGTGCCGACCCGCCCGCATCCGTGCTAAATGAGATCTGGTCCAACGCAATGCCGTTGTCACGAAGAAACTTAACCGCAAGAACGGGGTCTACGGCGTCGGGGTCATGCGTGGCGGGGGTAATACTCGTGGTGATATCCAAGTAGCCGCCGCGCCGGGCATAGCGCACCGCGTCCTTCAGGAGTGACGATTGGCGATTGACGTGAGTCGGTATCATCGTGCCAATAGGGACGTCGGCGATATCGAGCACCTCTAAGAGCGGGCTGATTTGGCGGTGCCCACTGCCTACATGCACATGCAGCACCCCCGCCTTGCCGCTCAATAGCCCCCCGGTTCGAGCCTCACCGGCGAGATGCGCCAACTCGCGGTCGCTGGGATGACTGCCACGGTGATCAGAGATGGCAATCTCGCCGATTCCGACAATCCGGTCGATGAGGATGATGTCATTGCGTGGGTTGTCGGTGATCGTGCGTGTCGGAACCTGGTAGGCCCCGGTATAAATCCAGGTATTCAAGCCGCCTTCTACCGCCAAAGCTCGAGCTTTGGCCAATAGTTCTTGCACCGATCGGGTGGTGCCGTCGGTGCCTAATACCCCCACGACCGTCGTCAGGCCACAACGCGTCAAATCGGTGAGCGACAACTCGGGGGTGCGATATTGCGGACCGCCCTCCCCCCCGCCCCCGGCAAAGTGGACGTGCTGGTCGACCAATCCCGGAAAGACCAACAGGCCCTGGGCGTCGATCACCGTAGCGTCGTCCGCCCAGGGAGGCATCGCCAAAGACGGACCGATCGCGGCCACACGGTCATTCACCACCAAGATGTCGACCAGACCCCGGGGATCGGGCGCGTACACTTGACCACTTCGAATCAAGATAACTCTCGTGGATAGGCTCTTGGTCACGTGGGGTCTGCTCACGACTGACTGTTGCCCGAACTGCCTTGACCTAGAACCAACTCAATCTTTTTGGCAATTTCCTGACTTTCGCGAATGACGCTTTTCAACTTCTGTAAGTTGGCCTGCAGCTCTTGGCCCAACTCGTATTGAGCTTGGGTTAGCACCTCGGCTACGTGCTGATCGGAGTCGGAGTGCGAAGATGCTGCCGATCCGCCCCCGGCTTGGCCGCTCGCCTTTTTCATCAGCCGCTTCAAGCCACGGGTTGTCGGGCTTTGCGAGTGAGAGCGATGCTCTGCCTGGGATGCGGATGGCCGGGACATCCCGGACTTTTGGGATGATGATCCACTCTCGTGGCGGGCGGGTTTGTCCCCCTGACTTTTTTGACTCATGGCCTGTTCAATCAGGTCTTGAACCTCTTGGACGGTCAAAGTGTCAGACCAGGGCTCCGATGATTTTTGGGACTGATGTCCCTCCGCCTTTTGGCTCATGGCCTCCTGAATCATCTCTCGGACTTGTTCTGCCGTCAGCGATGTTTTGTCTTTATCTAATGAGGGAGATAGCTGCGAGGACGTTTCGGATTCGAATGCCGCATTTTCCCTCCAAAGATCCGTGCGATTTCTTTTCGTCGGCCGACCGTGGCGCACACTCTCTGACATGGCATGCCTCCTTGGGGATGTTTGGCATTAGTATGGCCAACACCCCGACGGTTTAACTCGTCGCGCCCTGAAAATCATTGAGGGCTTGGCGAATTGTCGTCACGGGGAGAATGGTCATGTGATAGCCCATTTTTTTCGCCATCGACTCGGCGGCTGGATAGTTTTTCTTCGGGACCACAAACACGCGTGCGCCAGCACGGTACACCGTCACCACTTTTTGTCGCACGCCGCCTATTTCCACGACGTTTCCGTTAGACAATATTTCACCCGTCCCGGCTACGGTCTTTCCGTGCACAATGTTTTTCCCCGTAATCTGGTCATAAATCTCCAGCGCAAACATCATTCCGGCACTGGGGCCGCCAATTTGTCCCGCATGAATCGCCACGGGACGCGGCACCACCGGCTTTTGGCGGGGCCCGACTAAAATGCCCAGCGCGGGATCGGGATCGTGTTTAATTTTTGTGGTCGTAATCGGAATGACAAGCTGGTGTCCCTGGCGGTCTACTGTGACATTGACGACCGCGCCAAATTTGAAACGATGCATGACGGTGCGCAAGTCCGAAAAGCGACGGACTTTATATGGCCCGATCGCCGTGATAATGTCACCCGGTTTGAGTTTCCCATGAGCCGCACCAGACTTTAACACCCCCATGACCAAAGCCCCTGGCAAGGTCTTGACATAAGCGTTGAGCCCCGCCAAGCGTTCTCCAGCAATCTTAGCCGACCACTGGCTTTGCGACATCAGGGCATCATTATACTGAATGTACTGGTTCATATTTAAAGGCCCGAATACCAGTTTTTCGGGCTGGAATGCGGATGCGGGACGCAGCCAGCGCGTTAAGTACTGAAATTCGCTGGCGGTGCCGATATCGATGGCCACCATCAGCATGCGCCCCGGACCCGGACGATTGCCGTTTTTCACCCGAACCATGCTCTCCAAGTTCCCCGTAATGCCCGGAGAGGTCATTACTTGGCCACTCGGAATATATTGCAACACAGCAATGGCAACGGCCACCACCACTGCCGCCCATACCGAAATGACCCACCAGGGCCGCTTTCGCCTTGCCTTCATGCCGATCCCTCCAGCTGTCGTAAAATGTCGCTAATATGCCCTTCGCAAGCCTCTTCGCCGGCTCGGATGAACTCATGTACCCCCGTAAACTGGGCATTGCGCACATTCGGCAATCGGGGCTCGATTATCACATCCGCCTCAACCGGCCTGTAGCGCCGCAACTCACGGGCCATCACATCAAACGCTTGAAATAAGATGTCAAAAATAGACTTGACGTCGGTGGCGATGTCGATGCCCGCATCGACCGCTACCACCGGGGCATTGGCCATAACGCGCGCCAAGGCGACCGGCACGCGATTTAGGACCCCGCCATCCACCAAAAGTCGACCGTCTTTTGGATAGGGACTAAAGATACCGGGGATGGAAGTGGTCGCACGCACCGCTTCAGCCACGCTCCCCTGGTCCAACACCACTTCTTCCCCGCGCTGAATGTCTACGGCCACCAGCGTCAAAGGCGGTGTGCACTCCTCAAAACTTAGGGATCGTGTCAACCCGGTGATAAGTGCCATGAGTTTTTGACCCCGCACCATCCCCATCTTGGACACGGAAAAGTCCAGCCATTGGCTCTTTCGCAAATTCTGGGCGAGCTCTTCCATCATTGCGACGCTATGGCCGGTCGCATACAAGGCCCCAATTAGCCCCCCCATGCTTGACCCGGCAATGCCCAAAATAGGGATCTGGTGTCTCTCTAAGCACTTCAGCACCCCGATATGCGCAAATCCCCGGGCGCCCCCCGAAGAAAGGGCCAACGTTACCCCTGGTGCCATATCCGCCATCCCCTTCTCGGCCCTATCGTCGTCTTAGCTTATTTTTCTTAAGACGAAGACATGCGGCGATGTCTCGGAGCCATAGGATTGATCGGAGGCGACCCTATGCAACGTACGACGTTCCGGTCTATGGTCCCCATTATGCTCCTAGCTCTCATGATCATTCTAGGTGGGGCAGAATGGGACCTCACGCGAAGGACCGCCACCGACGCCATCAATCTTTGGTGGACGCGCCTGGTCCCGATCATGTTTCCCGGATTCGTACTAGGCCAAGCGTTGGGTTCACTGTGGCCAAGCCATCGGCTCCAAACCTGGATGATCTTAGCATTTTTTACCTTCCCCCCGGTTGTAGCGCTATCATTAGTGGACCTCACCCGCCAGGGCCATCTGTCTCCTCAAGAACTGACCCCACTCCTGTTATACACCAACCTCGCCAATCCCCTCTTGTTCCCGCAGCCGCGGGTGGGCATCTTCATGGACGGTGCCACACTATTAGCCGCTATCCTTATAGCCCCCCGGCCCATTCGGCGGCAATTAACCCAGCCCGTGCCGATTAAGCCGCGTCGCTGGATTATCGACGCAATGAACTGGACCAGCATTCTCGGATTTGCGACCATCGGAGCCTGGCTCATTCAAAACTGGCTAGGCGGATGGCCTCTGGGTTGGCTGATCGAACCAATAGCCTGGCATTGGAAGCCGGGACCCACACCGCTTTTTGCCCCCTGGGCCATGGCCTTTGGAGGTGTTGCCTATTGGGTCGCTATCTTTTGGGCGATACCGCCCCCTTATCGTCGTCAGCCCATCCTTTATCACACCCTCCAGGCGCTCTTGGCGGGCGGTCTAGTCATAATGATGCAGCGGCTCACATTTTAGGCAGGCGTGGTGGGCGAAAGGCTCTCTCGGTCTTGTCGAACCGTTGCCAACAAGGTCGCAATCTGGTCATCTAAGCCTTGGAGCATGTCTTTGGCATAGTCCAAAGCCCCCTGGTGAATCTCTTGGGCTCTTTGCTCCGCCGCCATAACGATCTCCTGCGCCAACACTTGGGCTTTTCTGACCACTTCCGAGTCGTGAGCCAAGGCATCCGCCCGGTCCTGGGCGTCGTTCATCACTTGGTTAAACTGACGGCCCGCCTCCTCGATGATGCGATCGCGCTCCCGAATGACCCACTGGGCCTGCCGCATTTCTTCGGGAAGTGCGTGACGCACTTGCTCAATCAGTGTGAGTGCCTGTTCCTGATCCACCAAGATCTGGTGTGCAAACGGCAACTTTCTCCCTGCCCGGATAAGTGCCACTAACTGATCCAAGAGATACGTGGCCTCCGATGTTACTGTCCTCTCATCCACTGTCGACTCCTCATTTCGTTCCAAAATGCTGAATTAACCGACGGTTAACCGGTTCTGGCACAAGCCCCCGGACGTCGGCCCGATAGCTTGCCAATTCCTTGATTAATGTGGAGCTTAAATAGGCGTGAGCCTCGCCTGTTAACATAAATACCGTTTCAATGTCGGGAGCCATGCGCTTATTCATCAACGCAAACTGAAATTCGTAGTCGAAATCTAGCACCGCCCGCAACCCGCGCAGTATCACGCCGGTCCCCGCTTCGTGCGCAAAATCCACCAACAACCCCGACCCGGCCGTGACCGACACATTGGCTAAGTCAATGGATTGACGCACCAATGTTACCCGTGTCTGAACATCAAACATAGGATGCTTGGTGGCATTAGCAAAGACCGCGACGACAACGCGGTCGAATACACTGGCGGCGCGCTCAATGACATCAACATGCCCATTATGAATGGGATCAAACGATCCGGGATAGACGGCCCACATCGCGCCCCCTCCTCTACTGGTTTTGTGTCACACCAAACGCCGTCAACCGGGTGTCTCCATAGCGGCGCGTCCATAGCGCAGCCATGCCCAACAGTTCGGGAACAGGCTGGTCCTGACGGCTTTCAAGCACAACCATCCCCCCCACCTGTACCAACCTTACGAGCTTTCGGGCCACCATCTCACTAATGCCGCGCATCCAAGGGGGATCCAAGAACACCAAGTCAAACTGTTTTTCCAACTTCAGGCATCGGGCCAAAGCTGTCTCACAGGGCGCCGCAATCACCTGGGTGGCCTCACCCGCTCCCAATAGGCCAATGTTGTACTGCAAGGTCTTCAGAGCATCCCGACTGCTCTCGGAAAACAGGACCGACAAAGCCCCGCGGGACCAGGCCTCCAATCCCACCGCTCCCGTTCCCGCATAGGCATCCCACAACGACGCCCCCGCTACTCGACTTTGCCAAATATTGAAAAGCGCCTCACGAACCCGATCCCCGGTAGGTCGGGTGCCCGTCCCCGAGAGCGCCGCCAAGCGGCGCCCCGAGTGAATCCCACCAATAATGCGCACCCGCCCCACCCCCATTATCCCGACTTCAACGCTGGCCGTCCAATTTTACCAAAGTCTTGCGGCGGTTGCTGCTGATCAACGGGATCGCCGCCACAAGGTTGGAATACTAACGACATGATATCCCTTCAGGGCAATTAAGCTCAAAAGCCTGGGAATGCCTGATGCCGTCTTACCATTCATTCCTTCTAGAACGACAATGGCGCCGGGCCGTAAATCCTCCATCACGTGATGAATCATGGCCTGTCTGCTCATGATGGCTTGGCCCGTCAAACCGCCCACCGCCACCACATCATCAAAATGCGGGTGCACCACCCTCAGGTGTACGGCATGGGCCGCGTCAATGACGGTGGAATTCACCGCCCCATAAGGCGGCAACAACCAGCGCGGCCGCGATCCCACCGCGCTTTTGATGGCCGCTTGGGCTTTTTGGAGGTCGGCCACATCCTGACGCAACGGATGCACCGCGAGATTAATGTGAGCTTGGCTGTGATTTTCGATGTCATCACCGCGACGGCGACCCAGCCGCATCCAGCCTTTAAACCGAACGGTACTCTGACCCGTCACGAAAAAGGTCGCGCGCACCCGGTGCATGGCCAGATCCGCGACAATCGCTCGACCGGTTTGATCTTCAGGAATGTCCGCAAATGCCAGAGCCATCCAGCGCCCCGACACAGAAAATTGCGAGACCACCATAGAGGGGGTGCCTTCGTTTCGGAAGGGGATTAATGTCCTTAAAAGCCAGGGCGTGTAAAAAATCCACACCAGGATTGCTGCCACGAGGGCCCAGCGCCTTTTGACGCCCACCAGGGAGATAACCATACCCCTATCGCGTGGTTCCCCAGAGAATGCACGCCACCCCGAGTCCGATCCAAAGAATTTTGGCCGTGGGTACGCGACTAGCGGAAAGACCCGCCAGTCCCAGCAGCATGGTAGTGGTCAGAACCAGGGGACCGGCTAACCCCAATAATCCATTAATGCGGATTGCCACGTCTAAGCGAAAGGTCCGCCACATTAAGAAAGCGCCGGTCAACTCCAGGGTCGCCGATAGAAAACGGACGTAAATCATCCCTTTAAGGAAAATATCGTCAGTCATGTGTGCCTCCCCGGACTCTCACTGAAACCAATGCATGATAAACGTCATGCACTCCAAGAGGAGATAGGTGACGCCAGCCGCCATCAAGGGCCCCACCGGGATCCCGCCCCAGACGACAATACCCACGATGGATCCGACAATGAGACTAATCATTAAATGGCTCTGATCATTCAACAGATTTAAACCGCGCCCGTTCAAATGCGTGGCGACGGCACCGCCCACCACAGCCAGCATGCCAGGGATTGTCAAAAGGCTTCGACCCACATCCTTGATCGTGACCTTACCCAAGGCAAACGGCACCAGCATAGCAATGGTCAGAAATAATAGGCCGATTTCCACCCCGCGCCGTTCCAGTACCGGCAACACCACGTTGAGCCGAGTCAGCCTAAGCATCAAGAGGATGGTCGCTGCTGCTGCCACCAAGTTCGACCGGGCCGCCAGTCCTAATATGATGAGTGCCAGTAACCCTAGCGTTTCAGTGGTGAACATCGCTCCTCCGTCTTGTCCGGACGGCAATAGATATGACAAAAAGCGGATAAAAAGACCGGGCCTCCTCCGTTAGAGAAGACCCCGGCTTGGCGAGTTGCTTTCGCTAATCCCCGCTTCTCAGCCAGCCATCGCTGCACAATACCGGCACCACGGAGGAGCGATTCAAATGGGAGGCGTACGCTAAATCGGCATCCAACCCCAGCTCAGCCAAACGCTTTCCGTGGGCGGACTGTCGCACGGCATTACCAAGATGCATCGACTCCTGGTGAAAGAGCGCGCAAGCAATTTCAGCTGCGTCCGTGCGCCAAGAGCGGGGCCAATGCACCGCCATGGCCCCACAGGCCAGCACATCCTCCAGGGCCGGCCGGCCCTGGGTGCCCGATGCGACCAAAAGGGTGGGCCGCTCTAACTCCCACAAGTACCGACTGGCGGCCTCAGCGTTGATGAGTGATCCTAGCACCAGCCTCGGAATGGAGCGGACCTGGTCAATGGCCCGGGTTCCATTGGTGGTCGTAAAAATTACCCGGTGACCTTGAACACGGGCCTTAGGCCAGTCAGCCGGAGAATTGCCCCCATCAAACCCCTCGGGCGGTCGATTGTCACGTTCCCCGCCTAAGAGCACCAAAGGGTCATGGTTTTTTAGGGCATAAGCTTCATCTAAGTCTGCCACGGGGCGGATAGCTACCGCCCCTCTCTCTAAAATCGTGGTCATAGTCGTCGTGGCCCGCAGTGTGTCTATAACCGCCACGGCGCCAAATTCCGCGCCGCGGGCATCTTCGTGGCGAAACGCCACATCAACCGTTCGATTCACGTGCTCCCTCCTGAAAACCGGGGGGTTTAGGCCAGCGTACCGGTTCCTCCAACCCCTGGAGTGTAAGATAATAGTGACGCAGCGTGTCTCCCCTCAGCCCGACTCTCAGGGCTTCCAGTGCCAGCACATCCTCCGGTTGGACATTGCCCAAGTTGACATTGGGTCCAAACCGCATGATGAGTTCCTGCTGCTGCGTTTTCTTCGGCGCCTCCCACAATAGTTGGTCTGGTTTGGAGACGAAACCAACCAGTTCATTCACCTCATCTCCTAAAATATTGCCTTCCTCATCATAAATAACAACCCCTTCACCACTCTCACGCCCCTCGACAATGACCAAATCGGATCCCGCCGTAAGATCCCGATTAACTTGCTCGCACAGCGGCAATCCCTCTGCTTGGTCTCGTGGATCCTTTTTCCCGACCTCGCTCAACACCAAATCGAACCCATAGGCCCTCGCTAGTTTAATGGTATTGTAACGCGTTTGTTCATCAATATTGATGGTTCCGTCGGACACCTCAATGCCGGTGAACCCCAGATCACGCGCCCGATCCAAATAGGCGACAATGCGTCCTTGGAGTAAGGCCAGTTCTAAAAAGGTGCCCCCAGGAAAAATATGCACCCCATAGGACTTGACCAACTCAATTTTTTGCCGGAGCAGCCGCGTGTGATAAAAAGCCGATGTTCCAAAGGTCAGTTTCAAGTGGTCTACATAGGGTGCGGCCAACTCCATCAGATCGCGCGTATCGGTGAGCCCCAACCCTTTGTCAATGACCATGGTCAACCCATGATCGCGCGGTTTTGGGGTGCGGTCCTGATACGGAAAATCCAGGATGTCCAACCAGGCGTCCCCCTCCTGCAGCAACATGTCGGTCCCTCCCGCCTCATTTATCGAATCCTTCGCAGGATATTCCGTCGATGCCACGGGAGTGACGGCCAAATTTTAACGGAATGCGTTCTTCTTGCCTGGGTTAGGTTAATTGATGGTCGCGCGAACGACGGGAGGAAAAATTCAATGGCGGTTACGAGTCGCAATGCGTCTGGGGGGGGTTCGGACACCAAATCCCATGCGTTAAAGCTGTGGATACTGTGCACGGTGCCGTTCATCATGGTCTTGGGAAATTCTATGCTTATCCCGGTGATGCCGAAGATGATGGCCGTGATGCACCTGACTTTGTTCCAAGTCGGTCTGGTCATTACCATGTTCTCAATTCCCGCCGGCATTATAATCCCCTTGGCCGGCGCGCTCTCGGACCGCATCGGGCGGCGGATCATCATGGGCCCGTCCCTCATCATCTATGGTCTGGGCGGTCTGGCCGCCGGGGTTTCCGCCTGGTTGATGCCTCATCCCTACCCCTGGATTATGGGGTCACGGCTCCTTCAAGGCATCGGCGCCGGCGGCACCTATCAATTGGCCATGGCGGTGGCAGGCGACATGTACCAATCCGGCAAACGGGCCTCAGCGCTTGGCCTATTGGAAGCCGCCAATGGTCTCGGAAAAGTTATCTCGCCGATCGCAGGGTCCGCATTAGCCTTGGCGATCTGGTTTTTGCCGTTCTTTGCCTATGGCATGCTATCCTTTCCCGTGGCCGTGCTCGTCTGGTTTGTCATCAAAGAGCCCTCGGGGAAAAAAGCAAAGGGCGGTGTGTCCCGGTACTGGCAGGGATTGAAATACACTTTTAGGCAAAAGGGCGGATCCATTTTCACGACGTTCCTGGGCGGCGCCGTCGTTCTATTCGTCCTTTTCGGGGTGTTAAGCTATCTGGCCGATATCTTAGAAAAAGGCTTTGGGTACGGGGAAATTGTCCGAGGAATGCTGATTGCCATTCCCGTATTGGCGTCGGCCATCACTTCGTACGTGTCGGGCACCGTCCTTCAGAAAAAAATCGTCAGTTGGGCCCGCCGCATCGTCGTGCTGGGGTTGGGATTGATCGCCGCCGCCTTGGTGTTAGAACCCCTCTTTATCACGAAAAATGTGGCGGGGACACTTGTCATCCTGGTGTTTCAAGGCATTGGCACCGGCAGTGTCTTGCCCTCTATCAACACCATGGTGACGAGTGCGACCACCTCCCAAGAACGAGGGGTCGTCACCAGTCTTTATGGCAGTGTGAGATTTTTTGGAGTCGCCATGGGCCCTCCCCTATTTAGCCTCGCCATGACCCACCGCTATACCATTTTTTGGGCGGTCGCGGGGCTCACCGCCGCCACGGCGCTGCTCGCATTTTTCGCGATCAACGAACGCCAAATGCTGCCTAAAACCATGACTCAAAACCACGGCGCCTCGCGGCCGAAAACTCTTAAGCGGCCTCGCCACAAGCTTTCCTGATATCCCCGTCGAGGTTTAGATAACGGCGGCGCAGTTCTTACCCATTCCATCTTAAGAGATTCAGTCGGGCTTTATGACATCAAGAATGTGGGGATTCTCGGATAAATTGGCTGAACCGGCACACACTACCCGCACGAGGAGGTGAGTATCCATGGCACGCGCCAGTTCCAACAAAAACGCCCTGCAAGTCTCTAACGCCAAGCGGGCGCTGGATCAATTCAAGTATGAAGTCGCCCGCGACATGCATCTAGCCATTCCCGACGACCACTACTGGGGCGGCATCCCCTCGGCCCAATGTGGTGCCGTAGGCGGACAGATGGTTCGCAAAATGATTGAAATGGCCGAGCAAAATTTGGCTCAGCCCAAGGCTCCCCGGGGGCGTCGGTAAAGATTACCGGCGTAAAAGCCCAGGCTCAAACCCATACTAATCACACGTCGCGAATGATGAGGAGGTGAAACACATGGCACGAGGTAGCAACACGGGAAACCGTGCATTGGTTCGGGGTGCCGCTCCAGCTCTCGACCAGTTCAAGTATGAAATCGCCCACGAATTGGGGCTGCAAGGGGTCGATGACGGCTACTGGGGGGAAATTCCGGCCCGTCAATGCGGTGCCGTTGGTGGGCATATGGTCCGCAAGATGATTGAAATGGCCGAGCAAAACTTGGCCGGCCGCAACTCGCGCTAACTTTCATCTCGGGACTCGTAACTGCTGCACCTAACAGAAATGGACGGCCCTGCCGTCCATTTTTTCTAGACGGCTTGATCACTAAATTCCCGCCCATCGTGCCGAACCCGGTGTGGCACACCTTGCCTGGCGGTCAAAATCACTACAGGGCCTTTCCAAATGCGCTGACTCACGCTCTTCAAAGCAAACGGCAATTGCGCGAAGTCAAGATCGCGACCGTCGTAATGATGGCGCAGCACCAATTCTACTCCCATATCCTCGATTGCCAGTCTCGGAAGGCCGGCATGATCCAAATCTTGAATCATTTGCCGTCGAATCTCGTCTGAGGACGCCTGACGCCCAACCGATCCGACATCGCGTTCGCGAAAGATCGCCAAGCCCGCGGCTTTCGCCAATTCGTCGGTGAGATACGCGCGAACCAATCCGACGTCCTCATAAAGATCGCGCGCTTCAAAAACCGATCCCCACCCACCCTCATTAAACGCTTGGGCATAGAGCATCTGACCCAAATGATAGGGATTCAATCGCGGCGGAGTGACTTGCACAATGGATGCGTGCAACTGAGCGGTCTCCCAGGACTCGGTGGCTCCCATCGGCATCTCATGCAACATCTTAAGGTGGCAGAA
Source organism: Bacillota bacterium (assembly GCA_021806205.1). Taxonomy (GTDB): domain Bacteria; phylum Bacillota; class Sulfobacillia; order Sulfobacillales; family Sulfobacillaceae; genus Sulfobacillus_B. Next base: position 15,481 of record JAJZXX010000142.1, read on the forward strand.
AGTCGCGTAGCCTTCATTGGCGGTGCGGGTGAGTTGTTGGGGCCAAAAATACCGCGCTTCATCCCAGACCATCGCCAAAACCTGGCGCTCCCAGTCTTTTAAACGTGGCCCAATCTTGGCGACATGGCCCAACACGTCCGTCTTTGAACTTCCCATACTTTGCTGCGTTAACCCGTCACCACTAAAGTCCGCTAAAATGTGGGCGGCATCCAAGAGGCTTTCTACCGCGTAAAATCCAAATTGTTGACGGTACTCCTCGACCGTGCGCCGGTGTCTGGATGCAACCGACACCATATCGGAAGCCACCCTAAAAAATCCGCGGTGATGCCGAAAATAGTCGGCATGCGCCGAAACATGAGCGACCATCATCAGCGCTTGCGCAGGCGTTGCGGTCTGATCAATAAATGCATAGGTCGGCACGTGATTAATCACCAGTTCATAAATTTGGGTCATTCGGAAGTCAAACGAGGTTTTCAAACGCTGCCGCGACTTGCCAAAACTCCAGTGGCCGTAGCGCACCGGCAGACCGCCTTGGGATGCCAGGGCTTGTATCGTCGGTGGCGGGACCAGTTCGAAATGGATGTGTCCCGGTTCTAGCGAAAGGGATTGCACTTGGGAAAAGACCCGGTCGCACACTCGGTTTAACGTGTCAGCCGTTAGCATGTTCCACTTGAGACCTCCCAAAAAAGTGTGTCATCGCTTGGAAGATGTCTTCCTTGCCGCGAAGAATGACGACCCCTGCCCCGGGCATTTGAGAAAACTCTTGATAAAGGGGGGAGGGGTTGCGCTCCGTGTCGTGGATCTCCCCATAGCCAAAGAGCGTGACCGCGGCTTGGAGCTGGCGGCCCATTTCCACCGCTTGGGCATTGTCCGAGGTGAGATTACCGCCGTCTGTAAAGTGGAATGCGTAGATGTTATAGTGCTTCAACGGAAAGCGTTCGGCCACAACCTCCAGAGCCAAACGGTACACCGAGGAGGAGACCGTGCCTCCCGATGCTCCGCGATGAAAAAAACTTTCCTCGTCCACTTCGCGGGCTCTGACGTCATGGGCTAAAAAGACTAGGTCGACAAAAGGGTACTTTTGACGCAAAAATTCAGTCGTCCAGTAAAAGAAACTTTTAGCCAGATACTTTTCAAAGCTTCCCATCGATCCCGAGGTATCCATCATGGCCATGACGGCGGCTCCTCCGATATCGTCATGCGTCGGCTCCCACTGTCGAAATCTCAGGTCGTCTTGAGCTAGACCGTCTTGCGGGCCGATTCCCCGGGCTTGGCGCAGCCGAGCGGCTTTCAGAGTGCGGGCGCGGTCCCACTGCGTGAGAATCCCATGGCGCCCCAGGCCGGCAGGATTATCATCGCGGCCCACCCCCCGCAATCGCTTCTCGGGATCGAGCCGCGGCAGCTCCAATTCCGAAAATACGGCTTGGTGAATTTCTTCTAACGAGACCGACGCCTCTTCGATGTCTAGACCAAGCTGGTCGCCACCTGGAGTCGAATTGCCTTTCCCCGAGTCGGTGGCTTGACTCCCGCCTTCACCCTCGCCCGGTACACCGCCCAAAGACCCCACACTCTCAGAAAGGCCGGGGTCAAAACGAATCCGAAATTCCTTAAACTCCGGCACGGGTACAGACAACGCGCGCCGGCCGCTGGTCACCAGGATCTTGTCGTCTGTCACCATATCGGCGAGATGGTGACGGATGGCCTCTTCGACTTTAGCGCGATGGCGACGTTGCTCGATCCCTTCTCCGGCCGCTCTGAACCCGCTCCCTGGCCCAATCGAGAACGACGCCTTCATCGGTGCAAAAGCCCTCCTACATGGTGAATAGCTTTGGTGGCACACTCGCGACAGTATCGGCGGCTTGCGGTCAGGGTTGTGACGGCCGCCTCGATCCGAGCCAGGATGCGTCGATCCGGCAGGGGAATCTCGGTGGTAATCTTGACTTCATCGCGCATGTCATCGAAAAGTTTTTCACTGAGCGCCCGCTGGAGTCCGCTATGGTCCAAAAAACTTAGGGGGCGTTGCTGTTTTTTGGCCATTTCCAATCGGGTGAAAATTTCCTCGCGAAACGCCCCGGCCTGCACGTCCGATATGCCCATGCGCTCCTCAACTTGCCTTAACAGGGATTCATCGAATCCCCGGTTAGTCGATCGCGATCTGACCGCCAACACCACATTATCCATATAATTGTGATACAGATTGGTTAACTCGTCGCTCCAGTCATGGGCAAAGGCGTGGAGCACGTCTTGCTCCACCTGACGGTCGTACCATTCGCAAGCCATGTGCACCCACTCCGTGACCCCGGTTCGCACACTGTTTTCCAGAAAGGGATCACGAGCCAACCCGTCTTGAATGGTCTGTAATATCTGAGGGGCGTCGATGCACGTCACGTCATCCCGCGCCATCAATGCCGAGAGCCGGTTCACCATAAAACGGGGATCGAGCCCTTTTAAGCCTTCGCCGCTCATCGAACCCTCCAGGCGTTGCGCGCGTATCTGATCCGGATCGCCCTCGCCCCGATATAGGTGAAGCCGGCTCAGACGGTCGCCTCCGGGTTTGGGTGACTCTTGCAGCCGGGACAAGATTGACACAAAAGCCGCCACTTCCAGCGCTCCTGGTGCCAGATGCTGATCGGATCGTTGGTGAGGCATGAGGAGTTTTTCGTAAATGCGCACCTCCGACGCCAGATCCAGGGGATAGGGCACGGGCAAAACAAAGAGCCGTGACACCAACGCCTCATTGCGGGGGTTCTGAGCAAAGCTTTTGTACTCGGCTTCGTTGGTGTGGCCAATAATGACCTCGTCGGCCGACATTAACTCGTAGCGGCCCGTCTTAAAGTTGCCTTCCTGACTTAATGACAAGAGGTGATACAAAAACTTCTCATCCAACTTGAGCATCTCTTGAAACTCCATCACCCCGCGATTCGCAATATTAAGCTCTCCGTCGAATCGAAACGCACGCGGGTCCGATTCCGCCCCATATTGTGATATGGCGTGAAAGTCCACCGAACCGGTAAGTTCACTAATATCCTGACTTTTCGGGTCAGAAGGGGCGTATGTGCCAATGCCAATGCGACGGGCTTCGGAAAGCCAGACTCTTTGCACTTGAACCTCCTGAAACCGGCCATGATACTTCTCGTCCAGCAGGTGGCGGCAATAAGGACAGAGCTGTCCTTCGATGGGGATCCCGAGTCGTTTGGACAATAGCGGACGGACCGGGTCCGGAACCAAGTGTAGCGGTTCCTCCTGCATGGGGCATCCCAAAATGCCATAGAGGGCTCCGGCATCCTGCCGCGTAAACGCCTCAAGTCCCCGCTTCAATAGAAAGACCAGACTGGACTTCCCACCGCTGACGGGCCCGACTAGCAATAAAATGCGCTTTTTGACCTCAAATCCCAAAGCCGCTGGCCTGAGGTAATCTTCGACCAACTGGCGGAGGGTCTCGTCCATCCCAAACAACGTCTGGTCAAAAAAGGGGTAGCTTCCAGTCGATGTGGGACCTCCCTGAGCCAGAATCATCCGAAAGAGTCTTTTATGCGCAGATTCGGCAATCGTCGGTGTTGCTTCGACTTGATCCAGATATTCTTGAAGTGTGCCGGTCCAACGCTCAGGCGGAACATTGTAATCGCTGAAGACTAACGGGTCAGACATATGGGGCCTCCTTGGATGAGATACTGTAGCGCGCCATTAGCCTCAGTCTCTCCAATTTTTCCCATACTAGTCGTGGCGGTGAACCCGCATCCACAAAACTAACAGCACCGACACCACGAACATCAAAAAGAGCATGTACCAATATCCGTAGTGCCACTTCAATTCCGGCATGTTGACAAAATTCATGCCGTATATAGATGCCAAGGTCGTGGCCGGCAGGCTCAATGTGGACACGATAGTCAAAAACCACATCACTTTATTAATCTGGTTGGACTGCAAGGCGGTGTACCCCTGATCCATTTCGGCCAGCCCCTCCCGCATAGCCGCCACTTCTGTCACCACGTCTTTCATGAGAAAGGCCACGTCTTGAAAGTAAGGGTGATTGGCTTTAGCGACATAGGGGAAGTCATCGCTCTTTAACAGATCGGTAATCGACCCTTCCGGTTCTAGAATATGTTTAGCGTCCATCGTTCGCCGTCTGAGCTGTAAAATTTTTGGCGACATGTCCCGATAGACGTGCTCCAGCATCTCCTGCTGCATCGCTTCGAATTGCTGGCCCAGCCGGTGTACCAGTTTTCCTAAATCCGCCACATGGCCGTCCAACACCCGATACAAAGCGAAATCAACCCCTTGGGAGAGCATCTGGCTATCAATCACCGAAGCCATCGCATGGTCCACGACTCGGGATGGCCCATCAAAATGCGCCGTCACGAGAAAATTCCGGCCGATGATAAAGCTCAGGTGGGGGAGCGGCAGCTCGGCGGCAACCGGGATGAGCGACAGCATAAAGCTCACCGCCTCTTTTTCAATCAATAGGTTGGGCCGATGCTTGGTCTCCTCCATCAGATGTTCTACAACCTTTGGGTGGGCGTCATACAGGCGAGCCAGCACCCGAGGCACTTGGGATCGGTCTTCCGGTCCCAAGTCCACCCAAAGCAAGTCCGCATCCCGGGGCCAATTTGGGGATGTCTCGGTACGGCCATTTTTTAAGAAGACAAACCGCGACATGGTCCGAACTCCTTTAGATCTCGCTCGCTCGTCATCTGCTTTACTTTTTCCATCACCACTCTGGATAATACTGGCGTCATGGGGGAATGCCTATAGCGCCACAACAGCGGTAGGAGGGTGCATATGTCGGGCTCCACCGGACCGATTAATTGGGATCCCATGATCGTGGGCTTTATCGCCGGTTTTGTCTCGCGGGTCTTAGCGTTGCGATCGGGGCGCAGCCACCAACCCGGCTATCCATCGTCGTATGTCATACAGATTGCGATTGGCGTCATTGCCGCGATGATCGGATCCAGCGTGATTGTCTCGCTTATAGGTAAGCAATTTACCGCCGCCACGTTTTTGACCCTGGCTGCCACCCAATTTTTCAACGTGCGCAACAACGAACGCCAAACTCTTGAGCAAGAAGAGAACCTCATTTTAGTCGGGCGCGGGGCTGGATTTATCGAAGGCATCGCCATCACCTACGAGGCTCGCAACTTTCTTTGCATGCTCGTAGCCCTGGCGACCTCATTGGTGACCCAGTGGAACTTGTTGTTTGGCATGATCGGGGGCGTTATCTTTCTCATCATCGGCGAATTTTTCATGTCAGGTCCTAAAGTGGGCGATCTGATCGACGTAGAGCCCGCTGACGTGAGATTTGAAAAAGGGACGCTACTCTATGTTGGGCCGGTGATGATGATGGAGGTAGGATTGGCCGATTCTCGACAACGCTTTCTCGAAGAAGGCCTAGGGGTCATCTTAAAAGCCAAAAACTTTCGGGGCGAGTCGGTTCTCTGGAACATTGCGCAGCGTCAAGCCATTTCGCATCAGGCCGCCTCCACCGTGGGCGTTCAAAAGGACGTAGGATATCCCGAACAAACACCCTTATGCCGAATGGCCATGCCTCAAGGCACGGGTCAGGCAGGACTTGCCATCATTCCCGTGGAACGCGATATGGATAACCTCATTAAAGCCATCAAAAATACGCCCGTCCTTGAATCAGGCAAGTGGTCCAAGATGCGCAACACCAAGAACCGAAAGGATGTGTCGCATGGCTGATGCCCCCATGCCCTCCATGTTCGCGATCATCACCACCGACAAAAATACGGTGCTGTATGGCGGCATGGCTCCGGTATTCTACGCCCCCAATGACATTGAACGTGATCGTGTGGCTATGTGGCTGTGCCGCATCACCAATGCCATCGTGCATGACTTGCACAATGGCACCGTCATCTTGACGGTCAGTAAGTGATGAGCGCATTATGGCCAGACAATATCCGGTATCGCGCTCACAACGCTGGCATTCACGCGCACCCGCCGCACCTGACCCTTGGCATTCTGCCAGTAGACAGCGTTATTGGCGATGAGCGGGTGGGTAACGTGCCTCGCCACGATGCTTTCTGTGTTCTTCGACGGAATGCCCAAAATAAGTCGGGTCCCCTGCAACACCAAGACCCAGTCCGCACCCGAAGCCTCGAGATTCCCAGACAACGTCAGGCGCGCTGCTTGTCCCGATTTGATGTTCGACCAGCTGACCGTCACCCGGCGACTCCCCTGGGGGCGGGCCGTCATTATCCAACCTTGCTGGCTTATCACGTTAACAGGATCGGAGGGCAATTGTCCGTCGGCTACCCATTTGCCATTCTGCCACTCTTTCAACGCCTGACCACGCAGATCGAACAAGACCCCGCGAGTGGGGTCTTCAAACCAACGCCCCTCCATCTGGGCTAATGAGAGCGAAAGCGGACGACGGGTCTTCATGTCGTATCCGCCATAAGCGGCCACAGGCCCCTGGACACCAGCACTCACTTGCCAAAAGAAGGTATGATCAGCAAAACCACCCATGCTGGCGGGTGAGAGTGTTAATCGATGCGGCAGTCTCCAGATTTTTTTGACGTATCCCGTTCGGGTGTTGACCAGGAGTTCTTCCAACACCGGATGCGTGGCCATCAAGGCCACGGCATGCGGCATGATGTAGACAATCCGCGGACGACTTGTCACGGGAAGGGAAAATCGGCGGCGACCGTCCCCCGCTAAACGGGTTTTCACGAGTACCCAGGGCGATCGGGACGACACGAACAGATGCGAATTTTGACCGAAAGCGGCATAAACACTCGGCATGGCCGGAACCGATTGGACTACCGCATGAATCGACGGCGTAAAAAGCGGGGACGTCCCTTGATACCCGCAGCCCGCCCATCCGAGAAGGCCGAGCGCCATCCCGATCACTCGTGTTCCGCGCCAGTGCATTGGATTCCCCCTCAGTCACATATCACGGCAAAGCCCTGGTAAATTCTTCGCCACATGACAAATGTCCTGCTCATGCCCGACAAAACCTCCTGGCAGCACCCCCGTCGACGGCTTCGGTCGATTTCGTGGATAATATGATGGAACACATCACAAGCAGCCACAAAAGGAGAAGTCCGTCATGGAAGTGCTCGATGCCTTACGTTCGCGCCGGTCGGTGCGACGCTTTACCAAACAGCCGATACCCCAGTCCCTTCTGCAGGAAATCCTCAGTGTCGCACCCTGGGTGCCAAATCATCACGTGAGCCAACCATGGCGCTTTATTGTGATTACGGGCGACAGTCTCACGCTCTTGGCAGACTTAAGGGCTCAAGCCGTACTCAAAAAGCGTCAAGGTCAAGCCACTGCCCAGGAGCGCAGTGACAAAGCCCGTGAGGAGTTTAAGACCGTAGGCGCGGTCATCGCCGTGGTGCAAAAGGTCGACGCCGAACCCACCCGGCGTGAAGAAGACTATGCCGCCATGGCCATGGCCACCTATAACATCATGCTGGCGGCTTGGGATCGCGGCATCGGCAGTTATTGGAATACAGGTCCGCTGGTCCAAGATAGTGCCGTGCACGATTGGCTCGGACTCAATTCAGACGAGCGCCCTATTGCCTTTTTGCGCATGGGCTACCCCGACACCATCCCGGTCACCCGACGCACCCCCATTGAAGAACGGCTCGAGTGGCGAACCTGAGGCGGCCCGTAGATCTCGGAAACGGGAACGCCCCACGGATTCTATCCTAAACCGGGACCCGGGTCCGAGGCTCTGGGCGCGTCTGGCCGCACGAAGCCAGACGCTACTGGAAGGTGACGCGTCGTCCCGCCGCCTTGACGCCGGGCACTTCTTTAATGGCGTCAATTGCCGACCAGTGAGGCCTTAGATGAAGGTCGGGGATAGCTCGGACCCGGTCCCGGCCTTCAATCAACAAAACCGGGACGTCGCCCGAGAATTGCGATGCCAGCGAGCGAATCGCGACAGAAATTTTTGAGGGATCCGCGCCCGGCTCGATGCGCACATAAACGGGTCCCTGAGCCTGGGGCCAGTCCACCCTATCCATCGTCCCGACTAAAGGAACGGCGGCTTTATCCTCGAACCACTGCATTTGGGCCGAACCGACACTGCCCCCAAACCCCTTCAAAGCGCCAGCCTCCGCCAACGCCTCTATTAAGCGCGCGGATGCGCTTAGATTTACGCGGCGATGAAAAGCGTCGATGGATTGATACGGGCCGGATTGGAGGCGTTCATGGACAATCCGCGACGCCATCTCCAAACCCACCCCGCGAATGCTGCTTAATCCGGCCCATATCGCATCATCGCGAACCGAAAAATGCACGAGACTATCATTCACGTGGGGCGGCTGCACCAAAATCCCCTGGCTTATGGCTTGAATCATCAGCTCTTTTTGCCGTTCGCCCTGGTCGTGGCTGGACAGCTCCGCTGCCCAAAAGTTGAGAGGGAAATGTGCCTTAAAATACGCCAAGTAATAGGCGAGCAGTCCATAACTCGCCGCATGCGACTTGTTAAAGCCATAATCTCCGAAAGCGCGAATCCGCGACCAAAAAAGCTCGCAAGCGCTCGCCGGGTAACCCCGGGATTTCATGGCTTGGACCAGTCGGGATCCTTTTTGCGCCAACAGCGCATGATCTTTTTTAGAAATGGCGCGGCGAATCTCATCGGCTTCGGCCAACGTGAACCCCGCCACCCGGGTGACGGCCGCCATCAGTTGTTCCTGATAGACCATAATACCGTAAGTTTCCTCTAATCCCGACTCTAAGGGATCATCCGGAGCCGGCCGATAATCCGCCTTGCGTCGTCGCAATAATTCTTGAATCGCGTCCATCGGACCTGGCCGATACAATGCGACGATGAGCATCACCTCCTCGACCGATTGCGGAGCCAGTTGCTGCAATAACGATTTGACGCCGCGGCCATCCAGTTGAAAAATCCCCTCTGTGTCCCCCCGGGCCAATAGCCTTAAAGTTTTGCCATCTTGACCGTCGACTTTCCCAAAGGCATCGGACGAAAGTCCCAAATCCTGTTCGATTCGAGCGACTGTCGTCAAAGTTCGCAACCCTAAGACATCCAACTTCACATACCCCAGGGATTCCAACGAAGCCATTTCAAAGTCGGTAATCCACGCACCATCCCGCTCGCGGTGGCACAAAAGCGCGTTCTGCAGGGGGACGGGAGAAATCACGACACCAGCCGCATGGATCGAGCGATGACGCGGCAACCCTTCCAAGCTTTGGGCTCGCTCAATCCACTGCGTCCCTAACTCGGCCTTGGCGCTGGCACGGTGCAGCACCTCCTGATGATCGCTCAAACTATCACCCACGCCCCAATGGGCCGACTTTAAGACTTGAGACACCAAAGCCGGATTCAGACCCATCACCCGCGCCACGTCGCGCAATGCCGCCCGTGCCCCCAAAGTGCCAAACGTCCCGATTTGGGCCACGTACTCGGAACCGTGCCGCTGTCGCAGGTAGGTGATGACCTCACCACGCCGGCTATCCTCAAAATCTAAATCAATGTCGGGCAACGTGCGCCGATCCGGATTCAAGAACCGTTCAAAGATCAATCCATACTGGAGAGGATTGACATCGGTAATATCCAGGGCATACGAGACCAACGAACCGGCGGCCGATCCCCGGCCCGGGCCCACGCGAATCTCTTGTGATTTGGCCCACGCCACCAGGTCTTGGACCACGAGAAAGTAGCCGGAAAACCCTAACTCTTGAATCACGCTCAATTCGTACGCGAGGCGCCGCCACGCGTCATCGGTCGGATTGCCGTCATATCGCTTCAAAAGCCCTTGTCGGGCTCGCTCTTGCAAATTTTCATCCTCATCGTCCACCCCGGGCAGTGATGGAATCGTAAAGACCCGTCGAGTAAAGATGCTGCCTTCATCGTGCGGCTGCCATAGACGGTCTTGGGGCCATTGTCGATAGGGGTTAAGCCAGCGTTCCGATGAAGGCGGGAGGGGCCTAGCCGTGGGGTCGGGCGTCACTCCCCCGATCGCGGCCAGAAGCTTATGGGACGAGATATCGCCCGGATCTTTAAACCGCACCCGTGAGGCTGGCACCCAAGCCCATCCCATAGGCAGCTCGGTCAAGAAATTTTCTTGGTCGGGATAGAGTTCCACCACCACGGACTGATTCAGGATCCGGTCGTCACCCCGCCACCAAGGATCGGGGGACGCCCCCACGATGAGAGTCAGCCCGGGCGAAGGTTCGCCGTTCCATTGTGCAAATCGCACTAACGAGGGCCACGCTGTGGAGGTTTCTGCCACCAATCGCACCTCGTGTAGACGGCCCTCCATCGACGGCCAGTGCCGAGTAACCCCTACCAGAGGAAAGTGGCCGGCCTCGCGCATACGCCGATCAAATTCTTCGGTGGCCGTCAGGGTTTCGAAGTCCGCCAATAAAGCCGCGTGGAAACCCCGCTCCCCTAGCGCCTCCACCAAATCAGGTATTTTCCATAAGGACCGCATGAGGGAGTATCCCGACCAGACATCGGTTAGCGGCGGATTCACATCAGGCCTGCCGCTGAATGCGTTGGCGTTTTCGCCGATGAGGGTCCAACGTGGCCTTGCGCAGCCGCACATCTTTGGGCGTAATTTCTATCAACTCGTCTGACATCACATATTCCAGCGCCTGATCCAAGGTCATGGTGCGGGGAGGTGTCAGTCGAACCCCTTCTTCCGCATTGGCATTGCGCATGTTGGTCACATGCTTTTTCTTGCACACATTAATCTCCAAGTCGGTGGGCCGACTATTTTCTCCCACGACCATCCCGGCATATACCGGGGTAGTCGGTCCGATAAAGAGCACACCACGTTCTTGAGCATTGTCCAGCGCGTAAGAGGTCGCGACACCGGTTTCAATGGCAACCAAGGCCCCGCGCGGCGCCTCTTCAATGGATCCGGAGTAAGGCTGGTAGCCATTAAAGAGATGGTTCATCACACCATAGCCCCGCGTTTGGGTGATAAGAGCGGACCGGAAGCCTAATAACCCCCGTGCCGAAATCACAAACTCTAGGCGAGTTTGGTGCGGACCGGCCTGACCCATGGCGGCCATGACGGCCTTGCGGGGGCCCAAAAGTTCCATCACCGCCCCCACATATTCATCAGGAACGTCCAAAAACAACCGCTCCATGGGTTCCATCAGCCCATCTGGCGTCTCGCGGAGGATAATCTCGGGCTTGGAGACCTCCATTTCGTAGCCCTCGCGCCGCATCTCTTCCAACAAGATGCCGATATGGAGTTCACCCCGGCCAGATACGCGAAAGACCTCAGCATCCCCGGTGTCTTCGACACGCAAGGCAACATTGCGCTCCTGTTCGCGGTACAGGCGCTCGCGCAAGTGGCGCGAGGTCACATACTGCCCATCTTGTCCGGCAAAGGGGCTGGTGTTGACGCCCACCAAAATGGTCAAGGTCGGTTCGTCCACGGTAATCGGCGGTAAGGGGCGGGGACTTTCCGGATCGGTAATCGTGTCACCAATGGTGACACCGCTTAAGCCGGCCAGGGTCACGATGTCCCCGACCGTAGCGCGAGTGAGCTCCACCCGTTTCAGTCCCATGCGGCCGAAAATTTTTGACGGCCGAACCCGTTCGATCTCACCCGTCCCATGGGCTAGCGCCACCAATTCCCCGGCTTTCAAGCTACCTTGACGGATTCGCCCAATCGCCATGCGGCCGACATAATCGTCATGGTCTAATGTCGTCACCAAAATTTGCAAGGGCGCGGCCTCGTCACCGTCTGGGCACGGCGTATGTTGCAAGATCGCATCAAAAAGCGCCGTCAAATCACCGTTTGGCGGTAACTCGGGCAAGTCCGAGGCAATGCCTTGTTTAGCGGACGCATAGAGAACCGGAAAATCTAACTGTTGATCCGACGCCTCCAAGTCCAAAAAGAGTTCCAACACCGCCTCGTGGACCTCTTCGGGACGGGCACCGTCCCGGTCCATCTTGTTCAACACCACAATCGGGCTTAACCCTTCGTGCAGGGCTTTTTGAAGCACATAGCGGGTCTGGGGCATGGGCCCTTCGTGCGCGTCAACAATCAACAGCGCGCCATCCACCATACTCAAAATGCGTTCCACTTCGCCCCCAAAATCCGCATGCCCGGGCGTATCCACAATGTTAATCACCACGTCGCGGTATGTGACCGCGGTCTGTTTGGCTAAAATCGTAATGCCGCGTTCCCGTTCCAAATCATTGGAATCCAAGATCCGGTCAACCATTTGGCTGGGATCGCGAAAGGTGCCACTTTGCTTCAACATCCCGTCTACCAGCGTCGTTTTTCCATGATCGACGTGCGCAATGATCGCGATGTTGCGAATGTCTCGACGCTGCATCCAAATTCGTCCCCTTAGTTGTCTTAAAATCTGGTACCCTATTCCGCCAGACCGGTACGGTTATGATTTAACATGCCCACCAATTCACGAAATCGCTGGCCGCGCGCCTCAAAGTTGGAAAACATATCATAGCTGGCCGAGGCTGGCGACAATAAGACGACATCCCCCCGGTGGGCCGCCGTACTGGCGCGAAACACCGCATCGTCAAAACCGTCCGCGACCACCACCGGAATATCGGTGTGATCTTTGACGGCCCGGGCAATAGTGTTTTTGGTCTCGCCCAGCGTCACGACCAACCGCACGCTACTTTGGCTCAACAACTCGCCTAATGTATCATAATTCAGCTTCTTGTCGTACCCGCCGAGGATTAAGACGATAGGGGCGTGAATGGCCTTAATAGCCGCTCCAGTGCGGTCTGGTGCCGTTGCGATAGAGTCATTGATGTACGTGACCCCCTCCACCTGGCGAACCACCTCCAAGCGGTGGGGAATCCCGGCAAAGCTTTGCAGCACATCCCCGAGGGCGTCTAAATCGCCACCCGATGAAGCAACCATGGCGATGGCCGCCAAAGCATTCGCCACATTATGCTCACCAATCAGTTTAAGGGCGCTCCGACTCACCACCGGCCGTCCGCCGTTACCGCCCCGCCACCAGAGCTGGCCATCGTGCAGATAGGCACCATGGGGAATTTCCTTTGACAGGGAAAAATAGACGCGGCGCCCCTCAAAGTCATCCACCAAATTGGCCAATCCCGCATCACCGTACGGCAATACCAGCCAGTCCTCCTTGGACTGATATCGGCCGACGTTGGCTTTAGCCTGGCGATAGTCTTCAAAGTCACGATGCATATCGAGATGATTGGGGGCCAGGTTTAGAATACTGGCTCCATGCGGACTATGCCGCACCAAATCGAGTTGGAAACTCGATAGCTCCAATACCACCCAACTTTGCGGACCAATCTCCGCCAATCGCGGGAGCAGTGGCTGGCCAATGTTCCCTCCGACGAAGACCGGCCGTCGACCGTCGCGCTTTAACGCTTCCCCGACCAAAGTGGTCGTGGTGGTTTTGCCAGCCGACCCCGTGATGCCAATAATCGGTGCGGGACACTCCTGAATGAATAGGTCGGTCTCGCAAAGAACAGGGATGCCACGGACCGCCAACTGGTCGAGTTCCGGACCGAACTTTTTCATCCCAGGCGTTAAATAAACACTCGACACCGGCTCGCGCAACAAATGGGCGAGATAATCCGGCCCGCCAAAAATTGATACGTGGCCATTTAATCCCATGGACGCCAAGTCACGTTCCAACTCGGCGGGACTACGCCGATCAAACACCGCGACGGACTTCCCTTGATTTAGCAGAAAGGGAATCAGGGGCCGGTTATTAACACCCAGCCCCACCACACCAACGCGTTCGGGCGACGACATGCTTGTATCATTCCCCCAGTAATTGCTCCATCCGGTCTAGCCCCTCCGTCAGGCGATCCATCGAGGTTGCATAGGACATCCGAAAATGATCCGGCACGCCAAATCCGCTCCCCGGAACCACCGAGACATTAGCTTCTTCTAGCCATAATAACGCCAAATCGTCCGCCGTGGTAACCCGGCGGCCCCGAATCGTTCGGCCCACGGCGGGCTCCATGCTCACCCATAAGTAAAAAGCTCCTTTAGGTTCGTGGCATTGCAGGCCTGGCATGCTCTGAACGCGTGAAACGGCATAGCGCCGGCGCCGGTCAAATTCCCGCCGCATCTCCTCCACCGGTTCTTGGGGGCCGATGAGCGCTTTTTCGGCTGCCGCCTGAGAGATGGATGTCGGATTGGAGGTGGATTGCGACTGCAAATTGGCCATCGCTTTTATCACCCGACTGGGGCCCGCGGCATAGCCAATGCGCCAACCCGTCATCGCGTAGGCTTTGGACACCCCGTTTATTAAAATAGTGCGTTCTTGCATACCGGGTAAGCTGGCAATCGACAAAGCCTTCACCCCATCATAGACCAGCCGAGCGTATATCTCATCGCTAATTACCCACAAATCGCGTTCGATAGCCAACGCGGCGATGGCTTCCAGATTGGCGCGCCCCACCACAGCCCCGGACGGATTGGATGGGGAGTTGAGGATAAGGCCGCGGCTGTTCGGCTGGATCGCCCGTTCCAAATCGCCCCGTGTCAACACACCCTGGTGTTCATTAAGAATGTTGACCAGTTGCACTTCACCACCTGCCAGACGAATTTGTTCCGGATATGTGACCCAATAGGGTACCGGGAGCAGGACCCCGTCGCCCGGATTGGTCAACGACAACACCGCATTATATAACGAATGTTTGGCTCCGACAGACACCAACACGTCTTCGGGCACATACGAAAGTCCCGTGTCTTCGTGGATGCGATCCACAATCGCCGCTTTGAGCCGGGCGGTGCCGCCAACCGCCGTATAGCGCGTATCGCCATGGCGAATAGCTTCTTGGGCCGCCTCACCAATATGTTGCGGCGTATCAAAATCCGGTTCGCCGGCGGTCAGATTGACAACGTCTAACCCCTGGCTCATGAGGGCCTTGGTCTTCGCATCCAGCGTCATGGTTGGTGACGGCGCCAGCCCCGCCACCCTGTCAGCCAGTACCAGTTGTGTCATAACTCGTCCCCTTTCTCATCGTTCCGCACAAAGAGCGCATCGTTAAAGAGATCCAAAACCAGTTCCACCAGACGTTGCTCCACCAGTTCGATAATCTTGTCACCTTTTTCCTTCGTGCCCTGGCGCCCATCGCCGGTGGTCGCGTGGCGAAGATTCTTGTCGTGCAAGCCGGTAGCTTTCATTTTATACTTAGCACGATAGGGGTTGAATGAGGCATCCTGCATTTTGACCTGTGGCCCAGCGATAGCGAGCATCACCGATGTCTCATCTTCGCCCGCATGGCCTTGCCCTTGGGTGACCGTCAATATGTCCCGAGAATAGTCAATCCACCAGTTCACCAACACCGCGCGGCCGCCCCGGTCGGCGATTTCCTCCATCACCTGGGCCAAAGGCCCGGTGTTCCCGCCGTGTCCGTTCATCAAGATGAGATTTTGAATCCCCCAAGTCAGGGCAGCCTTGCCCACTTCCGCCACATATCGGGCAAATGCCTCGGCGGGTACCGACAGCGTCCCGGAAAAATTGGCCAATTCCCAAGTGTGACCGTAAGGAATGGCGGGCATCACCAGGATGCGATCGGGGAATCGGCGTTCCAACGCCTGGGAAAAATGCCACGGAGCCGTGTTGTCCGTCCCCAAGGGGCAGTGTTGCCCGTGCGCTTCCACGCTTCCGATCGGCAAAATGGCCGTATCAATCTGGCCTTGAACGGTCTCTCGGAAATCTTTGCTGGTCAGGGTATCCCAATACATAAGTTCCTGCCTTCCTCTAGGACGAATTATGTGATGAATCTTGTTCCTGTTGGCGCTTGGCCGCAAATCGAATGCGCGTCATATAGCCACCAATGCGTCCATTTTCGGCCGCCGTTAAGGCGCCCCAACCATGCTTTTTGACTTTCTCGAAAAGCCCCAATGCGCGCACGGCCTCCGCTTTGAGTGTGAGATTGTCATCCTCCTGGCAGACCTGAGCGGGTTGATTCGATGGCTCCTTTGTCAGGCGCTTCCCTTTTAGTGTACCAGTCACTGGACTTTTTGGCATGGTGTCCCTCCGTCAATTGAGTGGTCGACCTCCTAGCTTAGTCTTTCTCCGCGCGGCTAAAGCATGTAACGAATGGACAAAAATTCCAAAGCATGTCGGTTGGGGCCATTTCACGTGACCCCACTATCGCTACCCGAAACTCATACTCACGGGGGCCTGACATGGCGGTCTACGAACGGAGACACATTGCCGGGATGAAGATAGGATGGAGTATTCTAACGATTCCCACTACATCACCATACACTGTGGGAAATTGGGTCCTGTGGCAGAAAGATAAGTTACTGATCCGAATAGACGTGTGACGATTTGAGACAAGGCAGGAAACCCATGGGATCATTTGACTGACATCTTCGTCGTCTGCCTGTCCGACATTTGTTGGGTAGGTAGAACGACGATCGCGTACAGTTCGGGATACCGAGGCGCCCTCGCGGGGTTCAGCCCCAAGCAATGATCGGGAAAGCCAGGGAGAGACCTGTGGCAATTGCCATGCCGAATGTCGTAAGGGACTGATCGCGAAGTTGCGCAGGCTCGCCGTCGTTTTCAGCCCGGAGTTGGTCCGGATTTGCGAGCGATCGGCGTCGAAGGTCATGCACAGCACAAATACAGTTCATCACAGGGATCCCATTCACTAAAACCTTCCTAATTTCAAGTTTCGACGGCAAAAAGCCAAGTATTAACTCAGTCTCCGCAGGTAAACATTGGCACCTCAGCGATTTTCGCTAATAAAGTCAGAATTGTCACGCAAAGGACTTTCCCTGGCGATGTCGAACTAATCCCGTATGGGTATGAAAACACGGACCGCCGGCGAGGTCGAGCTGGCGCAAGATCCTAATACCTTTCCGAATAGCGGCTTGAGTCTGGC
>JAJZXX010000218.1 GCA_021806205.1 Bacillota bacterium
TGGATGGGGGACTCCTACCTCCCCATCCAGCCTAATTGAGCAGGAAATTCTTGTCCAGCATTTTTCACTAAAATCCTACACATTGCGAAAGCAAACCATCAAAACTTGTCCGCGAGTAGTATAGAACGAGAACGCTTTCACGACCCGCATCCGCGGGTCCAGCGCAAGATCGAAGCGGTGTATCTCACGGGGTTAGGGTTCACACGGCCTGATGGGGCCCGAATTTTACAGGTCTCGGAGGGGACCGTGCGTACGTATTTGAGAGCATACGAAACCGGCGGGCTGGAGGCCCTTCGGGTGTTCAACCCCCATCCCAAAACGGCGGCATGGGACCGTCACGCCACCACCCTGCGCGAAGCATTTACCGCGCACCCGCCCCACACCGTGCAAGAGGCGGTGGATCGGATCGAATCCCTGACGGGCATCCGTCGTAGCCCGACCCAAGTCCGGGAATGGCTAAAAAA
Organism: Bacillota bacterium; assembly: GCA_021806205.1. Classification (GTDB taxonomy): domain Bacteria; phylum Bacillota; class Sulfobacillia; order Sulfobacillales; family Sulfobacillaceae; genus Sulfobacillus_B. The sequence continues at coordinate 465 of JAJZXX010000218.1, forward strand.
ACGGGGTTAACCGTCGCAAAACCGGCCAAATCCCCGCCAAAACCAAACTTGCAGAACGGGTTACGGACCTACCGATCACGCTCGTGTTGGATAACGCCCGCTATCCGCGCAATGCCTAGGTGATGGCCGAGGCGGAACGCCTCGGAATTACGTTATTATGGCTACCCACCTATTCGCCTAACTTGAACCTCATTGAGCACCTCGGGAAGTTTGTCAAGGCGGACGAGCTATGCAGCGAGTACTGGTGGTGTCTTCATGGGCGTTACTATCCGAAATTTGGACCGTTCAAGCAGGCGATTATCGATTGTTTGGCGGACACTGGTGGGCACCATCAGGCCAAACTCCACATCCTGTTAACGCTCAAGTTTCAAGTCTTCAAATCGGCCGCGTAGTTCATCAATTGTGAGCCGCGAGCATTAGAATCTGGCCGCCAGACTTCTCGTCGTGCGGACCGGGTAAGATCCCGACGCGCTCGGCAAGGCCGCATTTTTCAAGGCGGCTCACATCAAGAGTCGGATAGCCATAATCGCGACAGCCCATACTAGGCTTGAGGGGGCTTATTATGTGGCGCAGTGCTCGGACATTCGTCCTCATCGCAATCATGGTGATGGCGGGGAGCCTTTGTGGCGGAATGGTCCAAGCTTTGGTGATACCGGCCGGCGGGCCGCAGCTTTCCGCGCAGGCCGCCGTTTTGATAGACGCAAGGAACGCGGACCTCTTATACGAGAAAAATGCTTTTTTGCAGCGCGATCCGGCCTCCACGACCAAGATTATGACCGCCTTGTTGGTGATTGAGCACGGCCATTTGAACAAGATCGTAACCGTTTCCCGGAGATCTGATAATACGCTCGGATCGTCCCTGCACATTCACGCGAACCATCGCTACACGCGATTGGACCTCTTGCGGGGAATGTTGCTGAGATCTGGAAATGATGCATCGGTCGCTCTGGCTGAGTCCGAAGCGGGCACCATGGAACGATTTGTTGCAGAAATGAACCGGAAAGCACAAGAACTGGGCGCGTTCAATACCAGTTACGAAAACACCCATGGGCTGACCCGGTCGGGGCACTACAGTTCTGCTTATGATTTGGCGCTGATTACCCGATCCGCATTGAGATTGCCCGTTTTTCGGGAAATTGTTCGCAGCCAGCAAATGGATATCACCGAAGTCAGCCGGCACCGCACCCATACCATCCGCAACACCAATCAACTGTTATACGGGTTTTTAGGGGCGGACGGTGTGAAAACCGGGACGACCGATGCAGCAGGGCACTGCCTAGTCGCCTCGGCCACCCGCGATCACCGCCAACTGATTGCGGTGGTGCTGAACAGCGGACGCCGTTGGTCGGATGCAGGACGCCTTTTAGAGTGGGGGTTTACCGCGACCAAAACACTTAAGGCGGTGAGCCCCCTTCAGACCATTGTGCACCGAAAAGTTATGCGAACCCGAAAGCCAGATCTAGCCATCGGGATCGAGTCGCATCAGGCGCTATGGGTCGATGTTGGTGTACATGATTCCATTACGAAATATGTTCGCGTACCGAAAACACTTGATGCGCCGATTTATCGCAATAGCGCTATAGGATGGGTCACAGTCGAATCGCCCATTCAACCACCAGTTCGGGCCGCGTTATATCCCGACCGTACGGTCAGGCCACGGTTTCACCCGAAAAGATGGTGGCCTCACCTGGGGGCTAGCCTCGATACTGGGGAGTGCCTTCAGCCAGGAGCTGACTGACTGTTAGAAGCCGATATCCTTGAGTGCGTAGGTCTTTCACGATGGCGGGCAAGGCCAGGTCGGTTTGCTTGCAGGTGTCGGAAGCGTGCAGCAGTACAATGTCGCCCGGGTGGGCTCGCGTGACAACACGGCGAATAATGGTCGACACCCCAGGGTTCATCCAATCCAGGGAATCCGTGCCCCAGGTGACGGTCGTGTACCCAAGCGATCGCGCCGCCGCAATAGTGCGTGGACTAAAATCTCCATTGGGAGGACGCACGAGAGTAGGTCGTCTCCCGGTAATCGCCTCAATCACCTGCCCGGCTTTTTGAAGGTTTTCCTGAATGCCGGACTGGCTCAGGCCCGTGTAGTTCACGTGAGCCCATCCATGTGACTCCACTTGATCTCCGGCTTTCACCATGTTCTTGATAAGGGTCGGGTTTTGCCGAGCCCACGGTCCCGACACAAAAAATGTGGCAAGGACATGATCCCTTTGTAGAATGTGAAAGACTCGGCTAGGCATGACTGTCCCCCAGGAAATATCAAAGGTTAGTGCCAATGCCCGTTTGTTTGTGGTGACATCACGCAAGGAATAGCGATCCTGAGGGTTTGTGGCCACCCCAATGGCCGGCCCAGACCGATTGAGCGCGATCCAAGTCACTAGCACCAATCCGACCATGACTAGCAACAAGACCAGTCGACGCCGCCAAATCTCAGAAACGGTATAAATACGCACCGAGCGTCCCTCCCAGCGGTATTGGTCTTAATGTACGTCCCCGAAAAAGCTCGTAGAACCAGGCCGCGTGTACCAAGATTTGGTGCTGCCGGCGACCATCTTTTCTTTCCGGGGGCAGTAGGCTATCATAACGGGCGAGGTGATTTGCCTAGTGGGTAACAAAATTGGCATGGTCAGTCTCGGCTGCCCCAAAAACCGGGTTGATTCGGAAGTGATGTTGGGGCTCTTGGAGGAAGCCGGGTATGAACTGACTCCCCAAGCAGGGCAGGCCGACGTGTTGATTGTGAATACATGCGGATTTATTGATAAGGCCAAAAAAGAATCCATCGATACATTATTGGAGATGAATAACTACCGACAGCACGGCCATCTTAAAGCGTTAGTCATGGCTGGTTGCCTGTCGCAGCGCTACCAGCGTCATTTATGGGACCGGTTGCCCGAAGTCGATGCCATGGTAGGCACGGGGGAGTTTCACCGGATCGTGGAAGCGGTGGACGGGGCGCTTAAAGGAGCCCGTCCCGGTTTTTTTGGAGAAATGCCGGTCACAGGATTCGATCGTCCGCGAAAGCTCACGACTCCCTGGTACACGGCGTATTTGAAGATAGCCGAAGGCTGCGACCATACCTGCGCATTCTGCGCCATCCCGCAAATGCGCGGCGGCTATCGCAGTCGCCCTCTGGCCGACGTGGTGTCGGAAGCCCGCCGCCTGGTGGCCCAAGGGGTGCGGGAACTGGTGCTGATTGCCCAAGACTCCACAATTTGGGGTCACGATTTATACGGCCACCCCAATCTGGCACGACTCTTATACGCGTTACAAGAAATACCGGATTTGCTATTTGTCCGCCTAATGTACAGCTATCCCACCCAGGTCACCCGGGAGTTGGTTCAGGCTATGCGGGACTTGCCGGTAGTGGCGCCATATTTGGACATGCCTTTGCAACATGCCCATCCTGATCTATTAAAAAGCATGGGACGTCCTTTTCGACGCGAAAAAACCGAGAGAGTTCTGGGCATGGTCCGGGATGCCATACCCAATGTTACCTTGCGCACCACGTTTATTGTGGGCTTCCCCGGGGAAACCTCACAACATCATGACGCCCTGTTAAACTTCATACGCGATATGAAATTTGACCACGTGGGGATTTTTACTTACTCCCCGGAGGAGGGCACTCCGGCCGAAAAACTTAATGACCCCATCCCGTTGGCCATAAAACAGCAGCGGCGCCGCGATGCCATGATCTTACAAAGACAGTTGGTCGGCGACGTGCGTGGCCGACACGTGGGACACGTGTTCCCGACCATTATTGAAGACGCGGGCGATACCGTGAGTGTTGGCCGGGGGCCGACGGATGCCCCAGGGATTGATGGCGTCACCTACGTCAAAGGCCGATTTACGGTCGGATCAATTGTCCAAAGCCGCATTGTGGGGATTAACGAGTACGATCTCGCGGCGGAACCGCTTTGATTAAGTGGGCGGATGGGCTCACCTTCAGCCGGGTGCTTTTAACACCCCTGATCGCCTGGTTTTGGTTGTCGCGACCGATTTCATTGCATTGGATTGGTCTATGGCTCTTTGTCGCAGCAGGATTGACCGATGTGGCGGACGGTCGGATTGCTCGGCATCTTAAACAAACCAGCCGTTTTGGAAGTTACGTCGACCCGTTTGCAGATAAGCTGTTAGTACTCGGCTCAGCCACGGTTCTTGTGTTTGATCACCGTCTACAAGTCTGGTGGTTTTTGGTGGTATTGGCACGCGAATTAGCGGTTAGCACCCTCAGATCGGTCCTAAAACCGGGCTCTTCTATGCCGGCCAGTCGGGTCGCGAAATGGAAGACCCTTACACAAATGGTCACGGTGGGGGCAGCTGGCGTGTTGACGGGAAGCGTTCCTCTAGGTTTTGCGATTCTCTCCGCCGGCCTCACGGTGTGGACCGGCGTGGAATACGTCGTGAATTTTTGGCCTTCCATCGACGCCTAACTTTACATACCAGAATATGGGTAGCGAGACAAGCATTAACGCGGCGGTGGCCGCTTTCTTTATGCTATACTGCGCACCGAAGAAGGGGGCGCGCCCATTGAAATTATCCGCCAAACAAGTTTTTACCGGCCTATTAGCCCTAGCCGTTACCTTGGGCGTTCTCTTAGTGGGTCAACGGGTGTACCAAACCATGGTGGTACAGAGTCCGCTTACAACCAATTTGGGTACGATTCAGGGCGTTCGGCAAGCCTCCTTCCATCATAGCACCGTGACGGTGCGTGTCAGTCCGCATGCAAATCTGATGGGTGTGTACCAAGCCGTGATGCGTCGCGCCATCGCATCCTTAGGCCATGCCCCACAAAAAGTCATTATCATCGGCCATCCGGATCCCGCATTGACCCACCTGGCCAACAACATTAGCTTTGTAGTGGCCCAGGGGGAGGCGACTGGGCAGTTTGTGGCCATGAAACACACCATCACAACTATGGCCCAGAAGATCGGTGCATCCTGCTCGTTGCAACTCGATGACCATCATCTTTACGCGACATTTACGGCGCGCCACCACGTCCTATACGACGTGATTCCCATTAGGATTGGAGGGGGCAGCCATGCTTAAGGAAATTGGGGCAGGCGTAGTGATCGCGTTATTAATCTTCTTGGGCCTTCAGGGTATTAATGTCTGGCCCCTCGTTCTCTTAGCTTTGTTAGTGGCCGTAGTCATCGCGACGGGTATTGGTTCCCGAATTCAGCTGGGGACCAAACACCGCCTTGATCTTCGGCGAGTGCCGGTGGTTTCGTTTCAAGACATCGGTGGCCAAACCCGTGCCAAAAATGAACTCATTGAAGCACTGGAATTTGTGCTGCGTCCTGAGGATGCGGAGCGTCTCGGCATTCGGCCCCTAAAGGGCATTCTGCTAACCGGACCGCCAGGTACCGGAAAGACCTTGTTGGCCAAGGCCACCGCCAATCACACTGAGTCCGCCTTTGTGTCCTCGTCAGGTTCGGAGTTCGTGGAAATGTATGCCGGAGTCGGCGCCCAACGGGTGCGCCAACTGTTTCAAGATGCTCGGCAGATGGCCAGGAAGAATAACCGGACCTCGGCTATCATTTTTATCGATGAAATCGAAGTGATGGCTGGTAAAAGAGGACAACACCATAGTCATTTGGAGTATGACCAAACTCTGAATCAACTGTTAGTGGAAATGGATGGCATGAACGTCGATGACTCGGTGCGCGTGCTGGTTATGGCTGCCACCAACCGGGCTGATCTGCTTGACCCAGCACTTTTGCGACCAGGGCGGATTGACCGGACGGTTCGCGTGGATTTGCCCGACCGGCCAGGCCGCGAAGCGATCTTGATGTTGCATGCTCGCAACAAACCCTTGGATCATTCCGTAGATTTCGGTCAACTGGCGGCGGAAACATTTGGATTCTCGGGGGCACATTTGGAAAGTGTATGCAACGAGGCGGCCATTTTGGCTTTAAGAGAGGGCGCCGCCAGTGTATCGCCCCAGCATTTTAAAACCGCGGTGGATAAGGTCATGCTGGGTGAGCGGTTGGACCACCACCTTATCAAAGATGAACTGTACCGCGTAGCTATTCACGAAGGCGGTCACGCCATTGTGGGAGAGATTTTGACCCCGGGGTCGGTTGCGTCCATCACCATCGCACCGCGGGGGATGGCATTGGGGTTTGTTCGCAAGGCCCCGGCTGACGACCGGATCTTGCAAACCGTGTCCGAACTGAAGAGCGACATTGCGGTGTGCTTGGCGGGATCCAGCGCGGAGCGGTTATTGCTCGGTGAGCAGAGCACTGGTGCGGCTAATGACTTCGAGAAGGCCTGGGATATTGCTAAAACGATGGTTGCCACGGGTCTCTCCTCATTGGGGGTCGTACAAACAGAAGCGCTATCCGGCGAAATCCTGTATCAAACCATTCATGAGATCATACGGGACTCCCAAGAGATTGTGGACGAGTTGATTGGGACGCACGAGACACGAGTGCGGCATCTGGCCGAACTGCTTTTAGAGCACGAGACCTTATCTGGGGAACGCGTGCGTGAAGTGGTCGCGTAGGTGGTCCTGGTGCCGACTCTTTCACGCGGAATGGCAGAAACCCAAGCCATTGCGGATACCGTCCTGCGGTCGCCCAACTCCCTAGGAGCTTGTCCAAAAATTTATTTTGCGTGGGGTGCCAGTGACAGCGATCGGAAATCACCGGCCGCTCAATGGGAGGTCATGCTTGCTGCGGACTGGCATAAACTACCGGTTTCGAGAGATT
>JAJZXX010000135.1 GCA_021806205.1 Bacillota bacterium
ACTGGATGGGGGACTCCTACCTCCCCATCCAGCCTAATTGAGCAGGAAATTCTTGTCCAGCATTTTTCACTAAAATCCTACACATTGCGAAAGCAAACCATCAAAACTTGTCCGCGAGTAGTATAGATCCGGCCCAGTTCCCCAATCGCGCGGCCTAATACGGTCGGGCGGCCGCCGCGCTGAAGCGTTTGGATGAGGGCCGTGGCATTGACGGTGCCCCATTTCAACGATCCCGCCACCCGCAACATGTCCTCCCAATGGCGCTGAATGAGATCACTGCGAATTCGCGCGCGCAAGATCATTCAGCACCCCATAATCGGCATCCGTGGCGATCCGCGAGAATCGCCAAGCGCGGACTGAATTGATAGCCCAAGAGGCCCCAAACAAGCCAAAAGTGAGGTCACTATAGCCCGCCGTGTCGGTCATGATTGCGTGCGGATGCAGACCGCTGGTTTGTTCGAGGAATCCCTCGAGCACCACCAGAGAATCCCGCAGGGTCCCCGGAACGACTAACGCATGAAATCCACTGAATTGGTCACTCACAAAGTTGTAATAGGTCACGTCACGCCCCATGCCAAAGTATTTGGGATTGCCCCCCGCATGCAGGGTTCGGACCGGCACCACAAAGCGCATTTGGTCGGCGGACGCGACGTCGCCGGATCCCCACTGTTGGGCCAGTGGAAGCTTGCCATGGTAGTCGACGAGGGTGGCGTTGGCGGCCGCCAACGTCTCGGCCCGGATATAGTTCTGCGCGACCCAGGTTAGCCGGTCGCGGGCGGGAACGGCGGGATTGACCACGGGATCCCAGCCGATATTGCAGGCTTGCGTGTTGGCGCTAATGCTAATTGTCATCACTTCGACTAACATGCCTGTCACAGAATCTGCCAGGCATTCTCGATCTAGATGGGACCTGGGAACCCACAAAAAATTAGCCAGAGGGACTGGAAGTCGCGTTTGCCGTAGACTGCCCTGCTCCGACAATTCCCCCAGAATCTAACAAGAGGACTGGTGAAAACAGAAGACACGATGACCACTTAATTACACAAACCAATGACAAAATAAGTTAACCTCAACACGTGGGTCACCGAATTCCCCTCCTGTCTTCTTATGGACGCATTGATCGCTGACATCCGGACATTCCGACCCAACGAATTTCGCTCATCCACCTCGCGTTCGGCTATCCGCCACGTCGACCCTGATGATTCTCATTACACCTCTCCTCCCGTCGTCCCCAAGCGCACCGCGCCAATGTGACCGAGTATTAGGCGAGGTCGTTCCCTCGCAGAGTAGTGTTTTTCTCCCGTATACTCGCTGACTCGCAGGATTTCACGACCCCTGGTTCGACGATATGGACGACGCTGTGATAGGAAAGACCCGGTCATGGCGGAAAAGCGTCGGGGAGAACATTGGATGCACTGAAGGCCGGCATCGCCGGCCTCCTGAATCGCAGTCCCAAATCCTTGAGCCTGAGACAATTGGGCTCCCCGTTGAATCAATGGTTCCCCTGCCTGGGACCTGACGAACCCCCGCGTCGAGGTGGCCGATTCCCATCCCGATGAGGTCCATGACCACCGGCCGCCGCCATCGGTTCATACCCCTCTGGACGCGGCAACAGTTCCTTGTGCGATAGATTAACCCGCCCCATGCTATCGATTTCGACCACCTTCACTCGAAGGGTGTCCCCAACCTGAACAACATCCTCCACCTTGCCGACCCGTTGATAGGATAGTTGGGAGATGTGTACAAGCCCTTCCTTGCCGGGCAGGACCTCCACGAACGCGCCAAAATTCATGAGACGCGTCACTCGACCCGTGTAGATCTCACCCACTTGCACGGTACGCGTCAAGTCTTGAATCATTTCCATAGCCTTTTCGCCGGCTTCCTGACTTACCGCCGCAATATAGATGGTGCCATCATCCTCGATATCGATGTCCACTTTTTTGTCGCCGACTTTGGTGGCATCAATAATCTTATTGATGGTCTTGCCCCCCGGCCCAATAACCTCCCGAATCTTGTCTGGATCAATGTGAATCGTAATGATACGCGGAGCATAGGGCGACAGGGTGGCACGCGGTTCAGGAATCGTACTTAGCATCCGCTCAAGGATGAAGAGTCGGGCATCGCGGGCTTGGTTAAGCGCTTGCTGCAATATTTCCCGGGCAAGACCGTGGATCTTAATGTCCATTTGGATGGCGGTAATGCCTTCAGCAGTTCCTGCCACCTTAAAGTCCATGTCACCTAAAAAGTCTTCCATGCCCTGAATGTCGGTCAAGATGGCATACCCGTCGTCGTCTTTCACCAAGCCCATGGCGATGCCCGCCACGGGAGCCTTCAGGGGCACACCGCCATCCATCAAGGCTAGGGTACTGGCGCAGACAGAGGCCATGGAGCTTGACCCATTAGACTCCAAAATGTCCGACACCAGCCGGAGTGCATACGGGAATTCTTCCTCGGGAGGAATGACCGGAACTAAAGCGCGCTCTGCCAGCGCGCCATGCCCGATGGCTCGACGATTGGGTCCGCGCATGGGTCCCGTCTCCCCCGTAGAAAACGGCGGGAAATTATAGTGGTGCATGTATCGTTTTGATTCTTCTTCGCCGATCCCATCCAGCATTTGCTGATCGGACAGGGGACCCAAGGTCATAGCCGTCAGAGCTTGCGTTTGCCCCCGGGTAAAAAGCCCGGTCCCATGGACCCGCGGTAATACGCCCACTTCGATTGATAGGGGGCGTATTTCTGTAAACCCCCGTCCATCGGGACGAATTTTTTCGTGAATAATGGCGTAGCGAACAACCTTTTTAAGCACTTTTTTAAGAACCCCGGCAATGAGATCCGTCTCATCGGGGAATTCACTTAGAAGCGTAGCCGAAACCTCTTGATTGACCTGATCGATTTGTGATTCCCTTGTCTCTTTATTCTGGGCTCGCATGGCATTTTTCAGAGGGCTTTCGGCCAGTTCGCGGGCTCGAGACACCAGGGCATCCGACGGTAAATGCAGCGGAAATTCCCTCTTAAGCTTACCCGCCTTAGTCTGAAACTCGCGAATGCCGTCGATAATGCGGCGGATCTCTTCGTGACCAAACAAAATTGCATTCAACATGGCCTCTTCCGATAGAATCGAGGCCCCCGCTTCAATCATCAAGATGGCTTCGTAGGTGCCGGCAATCATCAACTTCAGTTGGCTTGCTTGGGACTGATCTAACGTGGGGTTAATCACAAATTGGCCGTCCACTAACCCGACTTCCACTGCACCGATAGGACCCTCAAAAGGAATGTCGGAAATACTTAATGCGGCCGAAGCTCCAATCATGCCAGCCACTTCAGGCGAATAGTCATGATCGACTGAGAGAATACTAGCCACAACATGAATATCGTTACGAAACCCATCGGGAAATAGCGGTCGGATGGGACGATCAGTCAATCGGGCCGCTAGAATAGCCTTTTCACTAGGACGTCCTTCACGTTTGATGTAACCCCCCGGAATTTTCCCGACTGAGTACATTCGTTCTTCGAAGTCCACCGTTAAAGGAAAAAAGTCAATACCAACACGGGGCCCCTTGGAGGCCGTGGCGGTCACTAAGACAACCGTGTCCCCATAACGAACCACGACAGCCCCATTAGCCTGGCGGGCCATGTGGCCTGTTTCGAGTGTGAGGAGGCGCCCCCCCACGCGCAATTCCTGTGTCTTTATCTCCACTTCAAATGATCCCCCTGACCCTCATACCGACCTGACCCGCCCCGAGCACAAAAGAGCGGGAGAATTCCCGCTCTATCGACGTAAGCCGAGTCGCTGAATCACCGCATGGTACCGCTGATTATCGCGATCTTTGAGATAATTCAACAGTGCGCGGCGATGACCCACCATCTTTAACAACCCGCGACGGGAGTGATGGTCCTTTTTGTGTGTTTTCAGGTGCTCCGTCAATTCTTGAATGCGCACCGTTAATAGGGCGATCTGAACCTCCGGCGACCCCGTGTCCGATTCATGCAGCCGGTAAGCCGCAATGATGGCCTGCTTCTTGTCCTCTTCGAGGGCCATCGTCTTCCCCCCCTTCTAATGAAACCGAACTGAAATGGCGTCGTCTTCTTCCGCCAGCAACGACAATAGGGCGTCTTGGTAAGCTTGGACAGCTGGCTTGGGCACTCCGGCCCGTCGATAGAGATCCTCTAACTCTCCTTGCAGCCGCTTAAACTGACCAGTAACGCAGATCGCGGAGACCTTGGACACCATCTCGGTCCACGTGTCGGAATGCACGAAAATGCCTCCAATCCAAAGACACTTCATTGTATCATAGCAAATTTTCGGCAGGCAAGTTAAGGACCCTTGGCTAATAGACGTTCGGCCTCATCGACATCGCGGCGAATTTGATAGGCCAATGCCTCTGAACTGTCAAAGCGTCGCTCGTCGCGAATCCGGTACCAAATGTCAAACTGAATGGTCTTTCCGTAGGCGTCTGGACTCGCACCATCCAAAAGGTGGATTTCCAAGAGCGGAGTCGTTCCTCCAAATGTCGGCCGAACCCCGAAATTGGCCACAGCGGGCCAGGACGGCTCATGGGGACTCAAACGCACACGCCCCGCATAGACTCCGTACGGCACTAGAGCCTGATCGTCGGGCCATCGGATGTTGAGCGTGGGTGCGTCTAATTTGCGACCTCGCTTGTCGCCGGACTGAACCACCCCCTGAACCGTAAAAGGGTGACCAAGACCTTCGCGGGCCTCAACGATCCGGCCACTGGCAATCAAAGTCCGGATGCCCGAACTAGAAATGGACTGACCTGTATCGGGATCGCGAAAGGGATCGACCACGTCAATGGGGATGCCGCGCCTAACACCCCACTCCCGGAGCAGCGCGACGGTTCCAGCCCCCTTGTGGCCAAAGGTAAAGTTATAGCCGACGACAATGTGCGCGGGCCGCACTTTCTGGCCTAAGATCTCGTCAAGAAAGGTCTCGGGCATCATCCTCGAAAAGGACAAAGTAAAGGCTAATTCCGTTAATCTAGGGGCCCCTGCCCATTCAAGGTACTGCTTTTTCAACGAGCCTGGGGTGAGTAAAAAGTGAGACAACGGCCCTCTCAGAACAGCGTGGGGGTGTGGCGTAAAACTTAACACCTCCACCGGAAGCGATGACGCCCGCGCTATCTCTAATGCGTGAGCTATCAGCAATTGGTGCCCTCGGTGCACTCCGTCAAAATTACCGATAATCACCACCGCTGCGGTGTGGTCCGCGGTCGTCTTTGTCACGCTAGATCCCCTCCTTGAAGACCATCCGGTAACGCCAAGGAGGGCCTTCCGTAATCCCCAAAAGCTCTTGACCGAGGGTCAACGCGACCAACGGCCCCATTTCGGGCGTCAGACGCGCCAACCCTTTGCCATTACCATGCCTTACCCAGTCAGCCTCCTTTGCTGTTAAGGGCCAGATCGGCAGCGAAAGGATGGCGTCCCACCTCCTGAGGGCCGATAGCCCCCTTTCGGCCACACCGTCCAGGGGCACAGCGTCGTGAGAATGAAACGGGCCCGAACGGATACGCGTCAGATCGGTCATTGTTGCAGCGGTTCCCAACAGATATCCCCAATCTCGCACCAGAGCGCGCACATATGTACCGGACGACACACTCGCATCAAATCGCCAACCCGTGTGGGTAGGCTCGATCGCGCGAATCTCACTAATAGTCACACGCCGAGGCGACGGCCAGACCACACCACCTTGTCTCACCACGTCATATTGGCGCCGTCCGCCTATTTTTAACGCCGAAACCTGCGGCGGTACTTGCCACCCCTCCCCTAAGAACCATTGTGCGGCCCAGCTTAGTTGTTCCACGCTCCATACCCACGGGCGCGAAAGTGCAATGGGTCTCCCCAGAGCATCCCCGGTATGCGTGAGAAAGCCCACCTCGACCTCAGCCCGATACACTTTGGGGTTGAAATCCACCAAACTGAGAAGGCGCGTGCATTCCCCTAAGGCCACAGGCAATACCCCTTGTGCCTCAGGATCCAATGTCCCCCCGTGACCGGCCCGGTCTTCTCCCAGAGCCCGACGGGCCCGAGTCACGGCGGCATATGAGCTAATCCCCGGAGGTTTCCAAAGATTTAAAAACCCATTAGGCATGGGCACGCCCCATTAACGCCTGTTTTACGGTCTGAATGGCATCGTCAAGGTTCCCATCCATTTGCGCCGCGGCTGCGTAACGATGACCACCCCCACCAAACTCACTCGCTAATTGACCACAATCCCACGATGGGCGCGCTCGCCAGCTTACCTTCATCTTCCCCGATTGGTCACCTTCCCGAACCAAAAAACCCACTTCGACACCGCGGATGGTCACCAGATGATGGACCACGGTGTCTACCCCACTGTCGTCGACGTGAAAGCGGTCCATGATGTCCCGCGGTATCCCCACCCAGGCATACCGACCGTCAGGCGACAACTCCATGGACGAGAGTGCCCACCCTAATAGCTTGAGTTCTCCAATGGGCCGGCTGGCCCAGATCTTCTGGTTGGCACTGGCAATGTCCAAGCCGGAATGCTTAACCACCCATTGCACTGCATTTAGGCATTGTGCGCCGGCATTGTACTGCCGAAATGATAACGTATCAGTGCTTATGGCTGTATAAAGACACAATGCCTCGTCAGCGTTCATTGACCAGCCGGCCCTCTGCCACAATCGGGTCACCAGTTCACCCGTGGAACTGGCGCCGGCATCGACCCAGTTCAACGTCCCGAATTGAGGATTGCTGGGATGATGGTCAATATTGATTAACATAGACACCGTCTTCCAAAATGAGGGGGGCGCCCCGAGTCTGGTATCGCTCCCGCAGTCCAAAGTCACCACACAGTCAAAGTGCCCCGTATCCACTTGGGACCATGATTGAACGCCGTCGGCATAGGGAAGAAAAGCCAAACGAGGAGCAATCCCGTCCGGCGATACCCAGCTCACATCGCGCCCTTGGCGTTTTAGTGCGCTGCCTAATGCGAGGGCCGCCCCGGCGCTATCTCCATCCGGGGTGGTATGCATCACCAACAGAAAGCGCCGATGGCGCCGGATGGCCTCTAGAACTTTGAGCACCACATTTTTACTCATGGGGCCTATCCCGGTTCAGCGAGCGCATAAGATCCTGCAGATGTAAACTGTCTTTGATCCCCGGATCCTCACGAAAGACGATTTCGGGAGATTTGCGCAGTCCCAAACGTCGTCCGACTTCTCCTCGGAGAAATGGAGCGGCCCTCTTGAGCCCAGCCAAGGTTGATAACTTTTCCTCCGGGCTTCCCATGACACTGACAAACGTCCGGGCCAAACTCAGGTCGCGCGTGACTTCTACCCGGGTTACGCTGACAAACCCGATTTGAGGGTCCTTCACTTCGGTCAAGAGCATTTGCCCCAGTTCTTGCTGCATCAACTGGGCCACTCGCTGAGCCCGCGATTGGTTCATGTATTGCCGCAGAAGAGCTCTCCCCAACTAATCTTGGCAACCCCTCTGCGCCCTCCTTCCCCTGCCCGTGAGGCGGCTGCGCCTCCCCACACGCTCGTTCGTTAACTGGCGCTCGCCTTAACCTCTTCCTGCGTATAAACCTCAACAATGTCACCTATTTTAATATCGTTAAACCGCTCCAAACCGATTCCACATTCGTAACCACTAGCCACCTCACGCACGTCGTCCTTAAACCGCTTTAGCGATGCGATGGTTCCTTCGTAAATCACGGTGCTATTGCGCAAGATGCGCACCTGGCCCGACCGCAAGATCTTGCCGTCAGTCACGTAGCACCCCGCCACCGCCCCGACTCTTGGTACTCGGAATACCTCGCGCACTTCGGCCCGACCCAAGAACAATTCCTGAAACTTGGGCGTTAGCATGCCCGCTAAGGCCTGCTTGACATCGTCTAATGCCTCATAGATGATCCGATATTGGCGAATATCGACCCGTTCCCGTTCCGCCAGTTGCCGGGCTTTGGATTCAATACCGACGCCAAAACCGATAATGATGGCACCCGACGCCTGGGCCAACATTACGTCTGATTCCGTCACCGATCCCACCCCGGTGTGCAATACGCGCACGCGAGCTTCTTCGTTGGAGAGTTTAGTCACCGACTGCGCCAGCGCCTCCGCCGAGCCATGAACATCCGCTTTGATCACCAAATTCAGATCGCGCATCGCCTCATCCTTTAAACGCTGATAGAACTCATCCAGCGACACGCCGCGTAGGCCCGGATCATTGGAGGCGCGGGTACGCGTTGCCCGGGCATCTGCGATGGACTTGGCTTGCCGGTCATCCTCCATAATCACAAAGTCATCGCCCGCCTCGGGCAGCTCATTAAACCCGAGAACCTCGACCGGCATTGAGGGCCCGACTTCTTTGACGCGTTCTCCGCGGTCGTTAATGAGCGCCCGGACGCGACCGTAAACGGACCCAGACAAGAAGACATCACCGACATGCAGCGTTCCTCGATTAACCAGTACCGTCGCCACAGGTCCGCGGCCCCGGTCCAACTGAGCTTCAATAATGGTCCCGGACGCGCTGCGATAGGGATTCGCGCGCAACTCCATCACGTCGGACTGCAAGAGGATCGCTTCCAGGAGCTGCTCCAGCCCCTCTCCGGTACGGGCCGACACCGGCACCATGATGGTGTCCCCCCCCCACTGCTCGGAAATCACCCCATGTTCAGTGAGTTCTGTCCGGACCCGGTCGGGGTTAGCGTCGGCCAAATCGATTTTATTAATCGCGACAACCAGCGGCACCTGGGCCGCTTTCGCGTGGTTAATAGCCTCGATAGTTTGCGGCATCACCCCGTCGTTCGCGGCGACCACCAACACCGCCAGATCAGTCACTTGAGCGCCGCGAGCCCGCATGGCAGTAAACGCCTCATGGCCGGGGGTGTCCAAAAACACAATGGAACGGCCTTGCCAATCAATGACTGAGGCTCCGATGTGCTGAGTGATACCGCCTGCCTCGCTGGCTGTCACCCGGGACGATCGAATCTTATCCAACAGCGAGGTCTTACCATGGTCAACATGACCCATGACCGTGACAACCGGGGGGCGCTCGACGAGATCCTCGGATTTGTCCTCTTCGCCTTGAATGAGTATCTCCTCGCGCTCGGCAACCGATGCGCGTTCTTCCACTTCGGCGCCCATTTCCCCGGCGACAATCAAGGCGGTTTCTTTGTCGATTTCGTTATTAACGCCCACCATCACACCCAGCGCAATCAGCCGCTTGATTAACTCCGTCGCCTTGACCCCAAGCTGCTCGGCCATATCTTTGACCACGATCGGCCCAGAAATTATGACGCGCCGCTGAACCGGTGGCATCGGGGTTTCAGGCCGCGGCTGATGATTCTTGTGACCCTTCTTTCTCCGCCCGCCAAAATCCGAATCATCCATCCAGTTCCGATTCTTCCGGTTGTCATAACCGTTCTGGCCGCGTCGGTCCCGAGGATTGGACCGTCGGTTTTGCTCTTTTCCTGGTCTTGTAGACGTGGTGGGCGGTGGCGGCACCTGCAAAGGCCGTCCTGGCCGGTTGGGCCCTTGTGAGCGGTTAGGAGCCCCACTGGGTCGAGGCCCCACAGACCGACCGGGTCCACTAGGGCGCGGCCCCGTCTGACCACTTGAGGAGCGCGGCCCAGCGGGGCCCTGGGTAGGCCGTCCCGATGGGTAAGGAGGGCGCCGGGTGTCAGATCGAGCCCCCTGAGGCGCTCCGCCGTTTTGGTATCGTGCTCCGGGAGCACTGGCGGTCCGACTGCCGCTGGCGGGATTCGTTCGGTTCTTAGAAGGCCGCCCACTGTCGTCCGCGGTTCGGTTTGGCACCGGTCTTCCGTTGGTTGAGGGCGATATAGGCCTTCTATGATCGGCGCCGGTTGGAACGGTTGCCGGATGGGGTCGCGGTGCGGCTGGGCGCATCGCCGTCTTTGGATCGGATTTGGGCGGCTCGGGGGGCAACTTGCCCTCCATGATGTCGCGGACCGTCTGGACCGCCTCCGGCTCGACCGTGCTCATGTGGTTTTTGATGTTTTCGACCTGTAGCCGATGCAACAGGTCGATCAGGCGCCGACTGTCGAGTTTCAGCTCTTTGGCTAGTTCGTATACCCGAATCTTGTCTTTCTCTTTTTCTGTCAAGAATAATCCCTCCTGAGCTTTTCCGCATCTCCTCGAGGATGCGCCCGCCAAACTCCTGATCTAATATCGCAAGCACCGCGTGCGGTCCCATGCCAATGGCATGTCCTAATGCGACCTTGGTGCCCAATTGCACCAGCGGTATCCCTAAATCCTGGGTCCACAAGTGATACTTGCGGTACACAGATGCTCCGGCATCCTCTGCAATAATGACCAATACTGCTTGATGGCGCTTAATCGCCAGAGTCACTTGATTTTCTCCGGGAGCTAATTTCCCGGCCCGCCGGGACAAACCCAACAGATTAAGCCAGGCTGAGTTCATGATTGTACACCCGGAACCCGGCGCAATTCTTCAATCAGGTCGTCGGTCAGGGGCCGCTCTAAGGCGCGTTCTAAGGTGTGTGCCTGCAACGCGCGATTTACACAATCTAAGCTGGGACAAAGATACGCGCCTCGCCCCGACACTTTACCGCGTCGGTCGACCACTAAGCTACCCTCCACCGTTCTCACCACCCTGACCAGTTCGCGTTTCGGGCGGTTCGTCCGGCAAGCCACACAGGTTCGCATGGGTATCTTTTTTATGCTCATCCCCAGAACCCCCCGTGATCCACTTGCGACTCCGCTTTAAGATCGACCCGCCACCCGGTAAGCTTCGCGGCTAGACGCGCGTTTTGTCCCTCTTTGCCGATGCCTAGAGAAAGCTGGTTGTCCGGGACAATAGCTCGGGCCGAGCGGGTGTCGTGGTCAATGTCCACCTCCCTAACGTGCGCGGGAGATAACGCGTTAGCGACGAACACCGCTGGATCGGGATCCCACGCCACGATGTCTAACTTTTCTCCTCGAAGTTCGTTCACGATGGCTTGAACGCGCTGCCCCTTCGCTCCCACGCAAGCACCCACAGGATCAACATTCTCATCCTCGGCAAAAACGGCAATCTTGGTCCGTGCCCCGGGTTCCCTGGCTAAACCGCGAATTTCTACCACACCATCGTGAATCTCAGGGACCTCCAGCTCAAAAAGCCTGCGAATGAGGCCAGGATGACTGCGCGACAAATATACTTGCGGTCCTTTGGGAGTCTTTCTGACCTCCACGACATACAGTTTGACGCGCTCGTTGGACCTCAAGACTTCGCCAGGCACCTGCTCGCTCGGCATTAAAATAGCCTCCGTACGCCCCAGATCGACAAAAACTAGTCCTCGCTCGGCGCGCTGCACCATTCCGGTCACAATGTCGCCTTCGCGGCCCGAGTACTCATCATAAATCATCCCGCGCTCGGCCTCGCGAATGCGCTGCACAATCACTTGCTTGGCGGTTTGGGCTGCAATGCGTCCAAAGTTCTTGGGGGTAATTTCAAATTCCACAATATCACCGACGCCTGCACCCGGGCTGACGGCTTGGGCTTCATCCAAACTCACTTCCATGCGATGGTCTTCAACCTGATCGACCACAGTTTTTTGGGCGTACACCAAGGTCGCCCCAGTCGCGCGGTCTAGATGCACGCGCACATTTTGTGCCGATCCGAAATTACGGCGATAGGCCGATATCAGTGCGGACTCAATCGCCTCAAAGAGCACCTCTTTATCGACGCCCTTCTCCCGTTCTAAATCACTCAATGCATCCATCAACTGGGCTTTCTCGTCCCGTTGGTCTTTCGTCTTCATCTGTGGAATCCCCCTTAAACCGTGGTCAGCCCTTGTCAAGCGAAAAGAGTGGGCTCTTATCTCCCCACTCCAAGCAACCGACTCAACCATGCCAGGCTACGTTGCGGTCTGGTTTCTACGGTTATGATAGCACAAACCCTAGCAGCCCACAACGGGTTTAGATCGCTCCACGGCAACGCAAGCCATTGTCCTTTTACGATTCCTGCAGAGGAGTAGGCGTATCCGATCCCCTATTGCTTCTCCAGGGTTTCCACACCAGTGCGATTCCCAGGGTTGTGGCTCCTAGCACGGCCGCCCCCAGAATGAAAGGATGACTGGCGCGCTCCACCAAGAGCGGGCCACTGGCTAGCGCCAGGATGGCAGCCCCGAGGGTGCCGCTGGCTTGAAACCAGCCTTGCACCATGCCCGTGTAACCGTCCGGTATCCCGTGCATGACCGCCGCGGAGAGTGCTGGCCCGGTCAAACTCATGGCGGCCGCCTCGACTACCGTCACGGCGATGGAAAACCCCATCGAGTGTGATACCACGTAAAGGATTAATGTTGCGGTTTGCAGCAACATCCCCCCGAGAATAATTCGGTGTCGCTCTGAGCGGTAGTCCGCCAAGCGACCCCCTAACACATTGAAAATGAGAAGCGGAAGGCCAAACAGTGTAAAAGACAGGCCGATAATCCATTTTCCCGCGCCTAAGGATTGCATGTAAAGGCTCCAGGACGTGTCATACAGTCCCGCGAGTCCCATCCACGCCCCCATGACAACAAAGTATGGCCAAAGCCGAGTCATCAAGGGCTTAAATGCGGGTTTCGGTGCTACGGGGCGAGGTTGCCCCCGCCAAAGCCGTGGCAATGTGATCAGCGCGACGCTGGCAGCGACTAAATTCAGGCCAGCGCCGGCCACAAAAGGGGCACCCAGTCCAAACCCAGCCGCTGCCATCCCACCGATCAGGGGGCCCACAACAAATCCTGCACTGCTCGAAGCCGCTATGAGCCCATAGGCCCTACCGCGCAGTGACTCGTGGATGAGGTCAGCGACTAAGGCCTGGGCCGCTGGAATGACCGCTGCGCTACCTAAGCCCTGAACAACTCGCATGACGATATAAAACCAAGGCCGCATATGGAGCAAAAACCCCGCCGTGCCCACAGCCTCGATGAGGCACCCCGGCACGATCAGCCATTTTTTGCCCCATCGGTCCGCCAAAGATCCCAGCCCCGTCTGACCCACAAACGACACGGCCGCGTAACTAGCCGCCAGGGTACCCATATCCGCCAGCGGAAATCCGCGGTCGCGGACAAACTGCGGCAAAAGCGGCAGAATCGCTCCAAACCCGGTTTGTACAATGAAGCTTGCGACGAGCGCTCCCCAAAAGGCTACCGGGTAAGAGGCCGTGGTCCATTTCGTGGCTCGCTTCAGGATCAAAAGAATCCCAGCTGGCTGGTTTCACCTAACCCGCTCAAGGCTCCGTGCTCCCGCAAGAGTTCGATAATGCTTTTAGACAGGCGGGCCCGCTGCCTTAAGTCATCGATCGATAAAAAGGACGTGGCTTGGCGTGCCTCGATAATGTGTTGAGCCGCCTGAACGCCCAACCCCGGCAACGCCGCAAACGGAATGATCAGCGATTGGTCATCGACCAAAAACTGGGTGGCATGGGAGCGCGAAAGATCAATCGGCACGAATCGAAAACCTCGCTGCAGCATCTCCCGGGCTACCTCCAACACCGTCACCAGGGTTTTTTCTTTAGGCGAGGCCTCCTGGCCCTTATCTTCGATGGCGGCCAGCGCGTGATTGACTTTTTTTAGCCCGCCGACCACGGTCTTGGCATCAAAGTCCCCGGCCCGCACCGAAAAGTACGTCGCATAATAAGCCAGGGGATAATGCACTTTGAACCACGCAATTCGCCACCCCATCATGACATACGCGGCGGCATGGGCTTTGGGAAAAAGGTAGCTAATATGTCGGCACGACTCCAGGTACCACTCAGGTACACCGTGCTGGCGCATGGTCCTTTCCATGTCGGCGTCCAAACCTTTGCCCTTTCGAACCGCCTCGGAGATGGTAAAGGTGGTCTTGGGCGGAATGCCTTTGGTCAAGAGGTAGGTCATAATGTCATCGCGCGTAGCAATCACTTCAGAAAGCGTAGCGGTGCCACGCCGAATCAAGTCCTGCGCATTGTTGGTCCAGACCTCGGTGCCGTGCGACAGGCCAGAAATCCGCACCAAGTCGGCAAAGCTGGCGGGTCGCGTATCGACCAGCATCTGGCGAACAAAGCGCGTGCCAAACTCGGGAATACCGAGGCTGCCCACCGACGTGCCCACGTCCTCCGGTTTTAACCCCAGCCCCGATACACCACTAAAAAGGCTCATGGTCTTGGCGTCTTGAAATGGCACCGCTTGCGCGGATACCCCGGTTAAGTCTTCAAGCATGCGGATGGCGGTCGGATCATCATGACCGAGCAGGTCGAGTTTTAACAGGCGCCCCTCAATGGAATGGTAATCAAAGTGGGTGGTTATCACATCCGAACTGCGATCGTCAGCCGGATGCTGAACGGGACAGAAATGGTGAATATCCTCATCTTCGGGAACTACCATGAGACCCCCCGGGTGTTGCCCGGTCGTGCGCTTGACCCCGGTTAAAGCCGACGCCAGCCAATCGATTTCGGCCGGGGTGGGGTCTTTACCGGTCTCGCGCGCCCAAGCCTTCACCAATCCAAAAGCGGTTTTATTGGCCACGGTCGCTATCGTTCCCGCCCGGAATACATGTCCCGCCCCAAACAACACCTCCGTATAGCGATGGATCTCGGATTGATATTCACCGGAAAAGTTCAGATCAATATCGGGGACTTTGTCCCCTTCAAATCCTAGGAAGGTCTCGAACGGGATATCCTGGCCGTCGCCGATCAACTCTGTTTGGCAGTCAGGGCAAGCTTTTTTCTTCAAGTCGAATCCTGAGCCAACGCCGGGGTCATGAATGAATTCCGTATATCGGCACGCGGGGCAGCGATAGTGCGGTGGCAAGGGGTTCACCTCGGTAATCTTGAGAAGGGTCGCCACTAAAGACGATCCCACCGACCCCCGTGATCCGACCAGGTACCCGTCGTCTAAAGACTTTTGCACGAGGCGATGGGCCGTGTAATAGATGCTGGAAAAGCCGTTGGACACAATAGACTCTACTTCCCGGTCCAATCGGGCCTGCACCAAGGCGGGGAGTTCCTCACCGTAGAGCTCGCGCGCCTTTTGATACGGTACATTTGAGACTACCGACTCCGCTTCGGATAGCTTAGGCGAAAATAGCCCCGTCGGTACCGGCTCAACATCCTCAAGACTATTGACGATAGCCTCCGGGGCGTCATAAATCACCCACTGCTGGTCTTTTGGTTCGAAAAAGGCAAGTTCTTCGGCCATCTCGTCGCCAGTGCGCAAATGCAACAAATCCTGGCGTTGATGCAGTTCGCCTTTGGCGGTGGCCGCTACAATATCGCGATAGATTTTGTGGTGCGAACGCAAGTAGTGGGCATCGGACACCGCTACCACCCACTTGTTGGCTCTTCTACCCCAACTCACCAGGTCGCTTAAATAGCTTTGCACCGCATGTTCCCCATCGAGGTATGCTTCAGCGGCCAGACTCGTGGCCGCTTTAGGCGGTACGACTTCCCAGTAGTCATAAAACGACGCGAGTTTTTGGAGCTCGTCCTCGGACGCCTCTCGAAATAGCGCATCGGCAATCTCGCCCCCGTGAAAAGCCGACCCGACTAGCCAATGCTGGCGCCCGTCCTCAATTAAACGGCGCGGCACACGAGGCACTCGATGAAAATAGGATAAGTGCGATTCGGACACGAGCCGATAGAAGTGATCTAGTCCTGATTGACTCTTGACCAAGAGCATAACCGGCACGGGACGGTTTACCGTGTGGGGGATGGGTAGGGGGCTCGCGCCCGTCCACTCCGGGTATTGTGCTTTTACATCCCTCATCAGGCGAATTGCCAAAAGCCCCGTGGCTTCGGCGTCGGCTAATGCACGGTGGTGTTGCGGCAAGGGGATTTTGTAATACTGGGTGAGACTGGCGAGCCCGAATCCTTTCGACCCCGTCACGATCGCTCGTGCCAGTGAAAGCGTATCAAGGACCAAAGGGTCAAAGGGGGTGCCCGGATTTAAGCGCCGCCAAGCCTGACGAAAAAACCCGACATCAAACCGCGCATTGTGGGCCACAATGACACACTGGTCGGAAAACTGAAAGAAGTTTTGCCATAAGTGTGGCTCCTCAATACCTTGGGCCAGTTCCTCTTTGGTAATCCCGGTAATCGTCAGGGACTCTTCAGATACGCCTCGGGTGGGGCGGACGATTCGGTGAAAGCTCTCGATGACCTCGCCACCGAGTATTTTAACGGCCCCCAGCTCGATGACCTGATGGCTCCTCGGACTGAGGCCAGTTGTCTCGACATCGACGACCACCCAGGGCCGCTCTTGCCACCGGCTATCGAAGGGACCCGAGAGAGGATTCACTTCCGTATCGACCATATAGGCTTCCAGGCCATAGACCGCTTTAACACCCGTGGACCGAGCCCAGGTCTCGGATTCGGGATAGGCTTGCACCACCCCATGATCCGTGATAGCGACGGCAGTCAGTGATGCGGCCTTGGCGCCCATAAATAGATCTTTGGGGGATATTAAGCCGTCCATGGCGCTCATCTTGGTGTGCGCATGCAGTTCAATGCGCTGTGAGGTACTCGCCGGCAAAAGCGGTACGGGGCTCGTCGCGTTGCCGTTTTTTACGCGCAATACCCGCTCTTCCGTGTATTTGTCTGTCTCCAAAACTCCGTCTGCTACGACCCACGTGCCTTCCGGCCAGGTATCATCCGGCAATTTGAGACTACCCCGCCGTTCGCTAAGTTTTAAACGCAAGGCCTGGGTTTCGTCCGTAATGGTCCAGGTCCAGTGACGCGCCCCATCTCGACCATCCCTGATCTCCCGCGAAAATACCCGGCCATACACCACGGTGGGTCCCGACGGGGGCAGTTCTGATAACGGTACGGCTTGAGTCATATCAGGCGCACGACCAATCCGACCGCTGCTCGCGGCACTGGACTCCAGGGGCACCGCGACCGGCCCGTCGGGTTTCGGAGGGGTTGCCGCCTGCACACTCGCCGTAATCTCACGTTCGGCCAATGAACAGACGAGCTTTTTGAGCTTAGCCGTTCCTCCCCAGTTCGTAAAGAGACTCTCGGCCACACCATTAGGAAAGGTGATGTGGATATTTTTCCCGTTGTCAATAATACTCCCCGCTTCCATCATGAACGCTAGAGCTGGCTGCGAGTCGCGTAGTGTATCCAAAATGATTTGGTCATAGTGCGCGTCTGCAGGCGAAAACCACACGGGCATGCCGAACAGAACGGACAATGTTTCCCCCAATTGGGCTAATTTTGCCAACCCATCCTCTGGCATGGGGCCATCATACGCCATGCTAATACCTTCCGGGTTCTTTCGGACGCACACAATGTTGAGCGGGGCCTCATTCCAACCCTGTTCCCGCTGCCATTCGTTAAACCGACCCTCACTCATATGTAAAAACACCTCTATGATTGCTATACCCGGGGTATTTCTCGGATAATCTCCCAATACATGCGCATCCGTGCCGAAAACCCTTTGACCAAGCCCATCTTTTCCTCTTTGACCACCTGTGTCACTTCTTGGAGCACCACTTCCTGGGGGGAGATGCCCATCCGCTTTAACTGGCGATGCAGTTGCAGCTCGACTCCATAGCCTGCCATATCAATGTGCTCGAATCCCACCAATAATTGGCGGCGCAGGACGCGTTGCCCGGATAGAAAGGGGGCTAAGGCTTGAGCCCAGTCCGTTGAAGCCCGGCCACCGTCAAAAATCCCGACGGTCGCCTCACTTTCGCCCGTAAGGACCGGTACCAAGAGTTGGCGGACGTGATCGACGGTCAATCCCACCAGGTCAGCGTCCAAAAAGAGTACCACGTCGCCTGAAGCCAGGGACGCTCCAGCCTTCATGGCCCCCCCTTTGCCAAGGTTTTCCGGTAAAGAAACAACAATCGCGCCATTTTGCCGCGCCATTTCCGCCGTATTGTCGGTTGACCCATCGTCAACCACAATCATCTCGTGAATTTCTGGCACATCGCCCAGCACCGATAGCACGGAAGCAATATTCTGCGCTTCGTTGTATGCCGGGACGATGGCGGATACCCGATTCTTCATCAAACCACCTCTAGCATCATGAGATGCCGGCCTTGTCTCTAATATGCACGGCCAAATACGATTCGTGCGGATCCCGGCTGACTGCACACCACACAATCACCGCCGACGGCTTGGCCATCAAGCGGTAGACACCGAATGGTCATGCCGGTCTGCGACTGGAGATCTTGGGCGCAGGCCTCGGCTCCGCACCAGTCGCCATCAAAAAACCCGCGGTATCCATATTCTTCCGCTTGAGCCAGATTGTCAATCCGCTGCCAATGATCCTGGAGATAGGCTTTGGCTTGGTCAAAAAGGGTGTTTTGAATACTTTCTAGGACTTTGAGCACGGTTAGATCCAATCCATCACGGTTCACTGTTTGTTTCTCGCCGGTATCCCTTCGGGCCAACACCACCGCTTGGCTTTTGAGATCGCGGGGTCCTACCTCTATTCTAAGCGGCACCCCCCGCATCTCCCAATCGTTGTACTTGTATCCCGGTGTATATTCGTCGCGTGAGTCGAGTTGGACCCGTAGTCCGGCCGATTGCAGCGATCCCAAGATCTTCCGGGCGTAACTAAGCACGGCCGTGGCGTCATTTCCCCGGGCAATGGGCACCACCACCACCTGTATGGGTGCGACCTTGGGAGGCAGGCGCAACCCCTTATCGTCCCCATGGACCATAATCAGACCCCCGATCATGCGAGTCGAGGTGCCCCAAGACGTTGTCCAGCCATACTTCAGTGCCCCGTCATCATCTAAAAACTGAATGTTAAAAGCTTGGGCAAAGTTTTGCCCTAAAAAGTGAGAAGTGGCGATTTGCAAGGCCCGTCCGTCTCCCATCAAAGCTTCTAGGGTGAGCGTGTTCAAGGCTCCTGCAAAACGTTCGCCCGCACTCTTTTGGCCTACTACCACCGGAATGGCTAACTCACCCTCGATGACGTCTCGGTAGATCTCCAACTGCTGGCTGGTTTCAGCCTCGGCCTCGGCTTGGGTGCGGTGGACGGTATGCCCCTCTTGCCACAAAAATTCGGTTGTGCGTAAGAAGGGGCGTGTGGCCTTTTCCCACCGAACCACGTTGGACCATTGATTCATCAACACCGGTAAGTCGCGGTAGCTGTGAATCCATTTCGAATACATCGCCCCCACGATGGTTTCGGAGGTAGGCCGAATAGCCAGACGTTCGGGAAGGCGCTCGCCACCCCCTTCCGTGACCCAGGCGACTTCCGGAGAAAACCCCTGTACGTGCTCTGCCTCTCGGATCAAAAGGTTCTCGGGAATTAGAAGCGGGAAATAAGCGTTCTCATGGCCCGTCGCCCGAAATCTTACGTTCATCGCGTCCTGAATAAACTCCCAAATACGGTACCCATACGGTTTAATGACCATAAACCCTTTCACGGGGGCGTAATCCACCAGATCCGCCTTCGTAATGACGTCGACGTACCATTGCGAGTAATCAACCGACTTGGGGGTGATCTCCTTTAGCACGTTCTCCACGCGTGCGAACCTCCTCAGCAGCATCCTGTATTTCCTTCCACAACTCCTCAACCATATCCCCTTGGTCTACTCGCCGGACAATTTCCCCATGTCGGAAAATCAGTCCCATATTTTTCCCCCCGGCCAGACCGACATCAGCCTCGCGAGCTTCGCCGGGTCCGTTGACCGCGCACCCCATAACCGCCACGGTGATAGGTTCTGAGATCGTAGCCATGCGCCGCTCCAGCTCGTCGGTGACAGGCCACATATCGAATTGTAGACGACCACAGGTGGGACAAGCCACCAAATTGGCTCCGCGCTCGCGCAGTTTCAGACTTTTGAGAATCTCCCAGGCAACCCGAATTTCCTCTTCGCCCGGGGCTGTGAGCGAAATGCGAATCGTATCGCCAATGCCTTCGGATAATAAAGTTCCGATGCCCACTGCCGACTTAATCGTCCCTTGAAACCAGGTGCCCGCCTCTGTCACCCCTAGATGCAGCGGATAATCATAGCGTTTAGCCATCAAGCGATATGCCGCCAACATCGTTGGCACGTCGGAGGCCTTGAGGGAAACAACAATGCTGTCGTAGTCGAGGTCGTTCAGTATCTCAATGTGTTTAGCGGCTGAGGCCACCATCGTTTCGGCCGTGCGACCTAAGTCATGGAGCAATCCCTTTTCAATGGACCCGGAATTCACACCAATCCGAATGGGAATGTCCCGCTCTTTGGCTTTTTGGACCACCTTCTCAACCCGCTCACGGCTACCGATGTTTCCAGGGTTCAGACGCAGCTTGTCTACCCCTTGTTCAATGACCTCGAGAGCCAACCGGTAATCGAAGTGAATATCAGCCACCACGGGAATGGGCGATTGTTTGACAATACTGCCCACCGCCTTGGCCGCTTCGAGATCGGGAACCGCCACGCGGACAATCTCACAACCCACGTCGACGTAACGGACAATCTCGTCGACGGTGCTCTTGATATCCCGCGTATCGGACTTGGTCATGCCTTGAACGCGGATTGGAGCGCCCCCGCCTACCATCACGTCGCGTACACGCACTGCTTTTGTCATAATCCGCTCCTTTTTGGGTTCTCACGCCTGGGCCCTTTCTCTATCTTAACACCCGACCCTCCGATTGTGGCGTTATTACCCCAAGTGCAGGTAATGCACAATGTCGTGATAGGTAACGAAGATCACGAATAGGAGCAAAAATGCCATCCCTACCATATGAATCATGCCTTCCCGTTCGGGATTCATGGCTCGCCGCCGCACGCCTTCCACGCCTAGCAAAAAGAGTTTGCTGCCATCGAGGACCGGCACGGGTAGGATGTTAAACAGCGCCAAATTCACCGACAACACGGCCCCCAAAGTGACAAGCCAGTACCAACCCGCCCGGGCAGCCCGCCCAACGGTGACCGCAATCCCCACCGGCCCCATTAAGTCAAAACGATGTTGTCCCGTCACCAAAGCGTATAATGCTTTAAACCAGGCGCCGGTCAGCCCAACCGTTTGGGTCACTCCGCCCTTCAGGGAGTTCACAACGCCCAGGTGGACGACGCGAAGACCCATCTCGATCCCGACCAGATATTGCTTTAACGACTTGTCATAGCGGGGGTGAATGAAAAACTGCAGCCGTTGATGGCCTCTCATCACCGCGATCCGAATCACTTGATGGGCATGCTGAGCAACCAGTGTACTAATGGCGCTTCCGTGTCTAATGGCGTGGCCATCAATGGCGACGATGCGATCGCCGGGTTTCAAACCCGCTGCCTGGGCCGGATAGTGGGCAATCAGGTGTTGAATCGTCGTGGTGGCAGTTGGTGTGCCGACCGGGCCTAAAGCAATGACAAATAAGACCAACGCTAAGACCAAGTTCATCACCGGCCCCGCAAAAATCACCAGGAATCTTTGCCATAACGGACGGTTAGGATATTCCCGCGGATCTTCAGATTTCTGACCATCCATCCCCCGAAGCCGCACGTATCCGCCGAGCGGGATAATTCTGACCGAATAGAGCGTCTCCCCAAACGCATGCGAAAAAAGACTCGGTCCAAATCCGAGCGAATATTCATCGACGCGCATACTAAAGGATTTAGCCACCAAGTAGTGCCCCAATTCATGCGCGGCCACCAATACCCCAAACACCACAATCCAGGCCAGAATGGTTAGCATCGCCATCGTCCCCCCAAACTCGGCTCACGCTAAAATCTGGGTCGCTTCACGCCGCGCCCAACGGTCGACCTCCAAAATTTCCTCGACATCATCTATGCGATTGACACCCCTAAAGCGCATCAGAATCTCTTCGATGATTGACTGAATTTCGAGAAACTTAATCCGTCGATCCAAAAATGCTGCGACGGCCACCTCGTTGGCCGCATTCAAGACGGCTGGATATAGCCCGCCCTGTCGCCCTGCCGCCTTGGCCACATCCAGTAGCGCAAATGTCCCGTGATCGACCGGCTCGAACGTGAGGGCGAGGGTATCCCAAGAGAATGCCGGAATGGAAAGCTTCAAACGGTCCGGCCACCACAACGCCACGGCGATGGGTACGCGCATGTCGGGCCAACCGCATTGCGCCAGGGTGGCGCCGTCTACAAATTCGACCATCGAATGCACCACACTTTGGGGATGGATGACCACATCGATGGCGTCGTAGTCGGCCCCGAATAAATAGTGAGCCTCTATGACCTCCAGTCCCTTATTCATCAGAGTGGCCGAATCGATGGTGATTTTCGGCCCCATGGACCAGTTGGGATGCTTCAGGGCGGCCTCGACGTTCACTTCTCTCAAATCCTCCCGGGTAAATCCCCGAAAGGGACCGCCAGAACAGGTCAGTATGATGCGCCGGTACGGCTGGTTTAAGCTAAGGCACTGAAAAATCGCGGAGTGCTCGCTATCTACAGGCACGATGCGGGCACCGGATTTTTCTGCGGTGGCCAACACAAGATCACCGGCCGCTACGAGCGTCTCCTTGTTCGCCAGCAATACGGTTACACCGCGTCTTAATACGGCCAACGTCGGGACAAGCCCGCTAAAGCCACTCATCGCGGCGAGCACGTGAGTCATCGGCACTGATTCCAACGTCGCCATCAACGCGTCCTGTCCGCCTAAGATGCGTGGCCCGGTTTCGCCGTGATGCACCTTTTGAAGTTGGGTAGCCGCCTCGGGATCGGTCAGCGCAATCCATGGCGCGTGCATCGTCTGGCCCATTTGCCATAATCGCTCGCCCGACCGGTGGGCAACCAATCCTTCAATCGCAATCCGGTCCTGATGTTCCTGCCAGACTTCCAGTGCGCTCTGCCCAATTGACCCCGTTGCACCTAAGATTACCAGCCGCACAGGGCGACCTCCTTTAGTCACGTTTGGCCCGGGTTGGCAAGGATCTCCGCTATCGCTTTAAACATCACCGCGGTCACTGGTCCGACCAGAACCCCTGCCGCCCCGAAAAGCCTGACTCCCATGTACAGGGAAAATAATACCACGAGCGGATGCAGTCCCGTGCCTTTGCCGACCAGTCGGGGTTCAATTGTTTGACGGATTAGGGCAACGCCAGCTAACACCGCCAAGAGCCGGAAGGCTAAACTGACGCTGCCGGTCGCTAATGCCCCCATAGCCCACGGAACCAGAATAATGGTGGGACCCATAAAGGGTACCATGTCCAACAACCCAGCCGTCAATCCGACTAATACCGCATAGGGGGCCCCCACCAAGACCAGACCACTCATCGTCACCAGTCCCGTTAAAGCCACCAAAGCAAATTCTGCGCGGATATAGCCGAATAGCCCCCGGGCCATGGCTACCGACAATGGTCCGAGGCGATCGCGCCAAAGCGGCGGCGCAGCACGGCTAACCGTTTGCCGCACCAACGGTGCGTCTCTCAGGATAAAGAAGGAGGCCAAGGCCGCGACCAGCAAAATTAATGCGATTTCCGGGAGCTGCACCAAGCTGTGTGCAAGGTCTTTCACCACCCGTCCCACCAGTCGATACACCGATCCCAGTTCTTGGTTGACGTTGCCGGATCCCAGTCCTAGTCGGATGCGCCAGCCATTCCACTCCCGAATATATCGCCCAACCTCGAGTGGACGCGATTTAAGGTAGCGGGGCAGCCGCTGCGAAATTTGCACCAATTCGGCCGCCAAGAGCGAAAACACCGCGCCTAAGAGTATCAAAAAACCCAGAATGGCCGCAAAAAGTCCAACCAAGGCGGCCAAAGGACCACTGACGCCGAGACGTACCAGCCGATCAACCACGGGACTCACCAAAAAAGCTAGAACAAATGCCGCCACAAAAGGCAAAAGATACCACACTAACCAGCGCCAAAAGATATAGGCCGCGACAGCGAGAACAATCCATACCAAGACTTTTCGCCAATAGGCTTCCGGGGGATCGGCCATCATTCCACCTCAGGCTAGCCTATGCCCAAGCCCTTCAATAAATAATAGGCAATCGGCAACGCCAACAGCGTTGAGTCAAATCGATCCAGGACGCCACCATGGCCCGGCAACACCCCCCCGGAATCTTTAACGCCCGTGTAACGTTTGAATTGCGATTCGAGCAGATCGCCCACGACTCCGGCAGTCGCCACCGCCAGTGCAAACAGTGCCCCCTGGTACCACTGCCAATGAACCAACGAAGACACTGCCATCCCGATTACCACCGCGGCCGTCACGCCAGACAGGGTACCTTCCCAGGTTTTTTGGGGACTGATATGTACCATGAGTTTGTGTCGTCCAAAGCGGCGACCCGCGAAATAGGCGACCGAATCCGTCGCCCAAATGATGATGAAAAAAACGAACACCCGGACGGCGCCGAATGGCATAGCCCGCATGGCGACAAGAAAGCTAAATAAAAGACCGATGTACAGCGACGTCCAGGCTGTCGTCAAGGCCCCGGCAAAACTGGATGCCTCTCGGCCGAGCACGACTGCGCCCACCACAATCACGGTCAGACCCGCCATCAACCCCCACATTAAGGGGAGGTGAAACGCCTGACAAGCAAGCAGCGCCCACACCCAAAAGACGCTCATGCGCGCAAAAAACGGCATACCCTTGGCTACGAACATTTTTTCGGACTCATACACCATGGCGGCCTCGAAAATCGCGGTCGCAATGGTAAGCGGCCATCCCCCGAGGTAAATCAACATAAGAAGAATGGGCATTCCGACGGAGGCAGTGATAATGCGACGTGACAGCAACCAATTCTCTCCTATCCCAAACCGCCGAAGCGGCGATGCCGCGCTTGGTAATCTCGGATCGCGCGGCGAAATTCCTCCGGGTCGAAATCAGGCCAGAGCTTGTTGCTGATAAATATTTCGGCATAGGCCAATTGCCACAATAAAAAGTTGGACAGTCGGAATTCCCCACTAGATCGAATTAACAGATCGGGGTCAGGCAGACCCGCTGTATCCAGGTACCCGGCCAAGCATTCTTCGGTCAGCGGCGTCGCGGCGTCGTCGCGGCACCAACGGTTCACCGCCCGAAGAATTTCGTCGCGAGCGCCATAGTTTAACGCCAGATTTAAGACCATGCGCGTCTCGGCGGCGGTTTCCGCCTTGGCCCAGTCCAAAGAACGGCGTGCGCTGTCCGGCAGTCGTTCGATATCGCCGATCGTCCGAATTTTAACCCCCTCATCACGAAGTTCCGGAGTCTCCTGGGCTAAAAACTCCACTAAGAGTCCCATTAAGACGTCTACCTCTTGTAAGGGACGGCGCCAGTTTTCTGTGGAAAACGCGTACACCGTCAACACTTCAATGCCAAGGCGTGACGATTCTTTAACGATCGGTTTTAAAGCCTTGACACCCTCGCGATGACCCCAGGTGCGATCCATGCCGCGCTGTTGAGCCCACCGCCCATTACCATCCATGATGATGGCGACATGCCGCGGTGTGGCATCGACGCCCCCGAGGTCATCCGGGCTAGGTGCCTGGGATTGCATCGCTTGCCCCCCTTTCGGGCCTACGGCGTCATAATATCCTGTTCCCGCCGCTCGGCCACGTGATCCAGCTCCTTGACGAATTGGTCCGTCAATCGCTGAATTTCCGTCTGACCACGCCGCTCGTCATCCTCCGTGACGTCCCCTTGCCTTTGGGATTTCTTCAGTGTATCGACCGCGTCTCGACGCACATTGCGAACTGCTACCTTGGCGTCCTCTAATTGACGTTTCACCTGCTTGACCAGATCCCGACGCCTTTCTTCGGTCAGTGGCGGAACGCTCACCCGCAAAAGAGCACCGTCGACCCGCACCGAAACCCCCAAATCGGCTTTCATAATAGCTTTTTCAATACTGGCGGCAGCGGTCTTGTCGAAGGGCTGAACCACTAAGAGCCTGGGCTCGGGGGCGCTAACGGCAGCCAAGTGCGCCAAGGCCATCACGGAGCCATAATAGTCGACGGACACCTTTTCCAACAGGGCCGGATGGGCCCGGCCCGCGCGCATACCCGACAAGTCATGGACAAAACTGTCCACGCTCTTTTGCATACGGGTTTTAGCGTCGTCAAGAATGTTCGGTAACATTGCGTTCCCCCTCGCCCACATACGTGCCGATCGAATCGCCCAACACGACTTTCAGGATATTCCCGTAGATATTAATGTTAAAGACCACAATAGGAATATTGTTATCCATGCATAATGAGGTTGCAGTGGCATCCATCACTTTGAGATTGTCCTTCAACACGTCCAGATACCTAATTTCCTCTAGCATTCGGGCTTCCGGGTGCGTACGCGGATCGGCATCATAGACACCGGCCTCTTTGGTGGCCTTTAGCATGACATCGGCTTCAATCTCCGCAGCACGCAAGGCGGCGGTGGTGTCGGTGGAAAAGTAGGGATTGCCATTGCCAGCCGCGAAAATGACCACCCGGCCCTTTTCTAGGTGAGTGATGGCGCGTCGGCGGATGTAGGGCTCAGCCACCTCTTTCATTTCGATGGCGGTTTGAACGCGCACCACCACTCCGTGCTTTTCCAGGGCGTCCATCAGCGCTAAGGCATTAATAACGGTAGCTAACATTCCCATATAGTCCGCAGTGGCCCGATCCATTCCTTTACTGGAACCTGCCTGTCCCCGCCAGATATTACCCCCACCCACGACCACCGCCAACTCGACACCAAAGCCTAAGACTTCCATGATTTGGCGGGCAATACTGTCGACCACCAAAGGGTCTATGCCAAAACCATGGGTCCCCGCCAAAGCCTCACCGGAAATTTTTAAAATGACGCGGTGGTACTTAGGCTTTCTCGCCACCGTCGTTCGCCTCCCTGTTGTTTTAGGTGTTTTCGACGGCAACGTCCTCACCGCGCTCAAACCGCGCAAACCGACGGATCTGAATTTGCTCGCCCAGGCGAGCGATGTTTTCTTTGATGAGGTCTTCAACCGACACATCGGGATTTTTCACAAAGGGTTGTTCCATCAAACAAATCTCTTTGTAGAACTTGTCAATTCGACCTTGAACCATCTTTTCGATGATGGGTTCTGGCTTCTTTTCATTCAAGGCCTGTTGGCGAAGCACATCCTTTTCCCGTGCAATGCGAGTAGCCGGTACGTCGCTCCGGTTGATATAAAGGGGTTGACTGGCGGCCACATGTAGGGCTATGTCGTGCGCTAAATTTTTGAAGTCCTGAGTGTTCGCGACAAAGTCCGTTTCGCAGTTTATCTCTAATAGCACCCCGATTCGACCACCGGCATGAATGTAACTCTCAACCAGCCCCTCGGTGGTACTTCGCCCAGCCTTTTTGGCGGCCGCTGCCATTCCGCGCTCCCGTAAGATGTCCACCGCTCGGTTCATGTCACCTTGCGACTCCTCTAACGCGCGCTTGCACTCCATCATGCCCGCACCACTACGATCCCGGAGTGCCTTGACATCTTTTGCCGATATACCCACCCAACATCCCCCTCGTAAGGAAGGCGACCTTTCGGCCGCCTTAATTCACCATATTAAGGCACACTACTGCGCGACCTCTGAAGCTTCTTCCTGGGCAGTGCTCCCGGTTTCACCCTGTCGCCCTTCGACCAGGGCATCCGCCATACGAGCCGTCAACAAGCGAACCGCCCGAATCGCGTCGTCATTACCCGGTATCACATAGTCGATCTCGTCGGGATCACAGTTAGTGTCCACTATGGCCACAATGGGAATACCCAATTTACGGGCTTCGGTGACGGCAATGTGTTCCTTGCGAGGGTCTACCACGAATAGCGCCGCAGGTAGATCACGCATTCCCTCAATGCCACCCAAATATTTTTCGAGTTTTTCCTTTTGCCGCGTCAACGAACTTACTTCTTTTTTCGGAAGTCGCTCCCACTGTCCTTGTGCCTCTTGTTCTTTCAGCTCTGCCAGGCGCTTGACACGGCGCTTAATCGTCTCAAAATTTGTCAACATACCGCCAAGCCAGCGTTGATTAACAAAATAATCGCCCGAGCGCCGAGCTTCTTCCGATACCGCTTCTTGGGCCTGCTTTTTCGTGCCAACAAACAGCATCTTACCACCTTGCATGCCAATTTGGCGGGCAAAGTTATAGGCGTCGTCCACTTTTCTCACGGTTTTTTGTAAATCAATGATGTAAATGCCATTGCGTTCGGTAAAAATGTACGGTTTCATCTTGGGGTTCCATCGCCGGGTTTGGTGTCCAAAATGGACGCCAGCCTCCAGCAACTGCTTCATCGAAACGACAGACATGTCTCACCCTCCTGGTTTCCCTCCGCAGCTCCCTTTCATATCACCAGGCTGGAACTGCGTGCGAGATTAGGCTACTTAAGTACTCTCAGTGCCTCACGTAGTATAGCATACCTGGATTTTAGGCTTCAAGCATGCCAGCCACCGATGGTGAGAATGCAGGGCACCGGAATGCTGTCCACTCTTACCCAAAAGCGGACGACCAGGGAATGAGACAGCGTCTCTTGAATCAGTGTCGGGGTTAAGGTTTGCGCCAGATCCGATCGATTTCCCAAGTCCCGATGAAGGTTGGCGTTCAGCAATCGGTCGATGGCGTTCGCAAGCTGCACCTGGAGGGACGGTGGGGGAGCGATCGCTGTCCCCCCGACCGATATCCGGATGTCGGATACCAATCGCTTCACTTCTTCCTGCATCAAAGGGGTCATGGATTTCGTGAGGCTACGCCGAACATGCGGCCACTCTTCCTGAAACCTATTGGCCAATGCGATGCTTAACGGGGCCAGTTGACGGACTGGCAGCACAATGTGCAGACCAATCCCATAAACCAAGACCGCCTGAAGCATCAGCATAACGGCAGCGCCAAACCCCACCGCATATAGACGCTTCCACTTTGCCGTAGCGATCCCTCCTGGTGCGGTCTCCTATCTCCCAGCATCCAATCCTGCAACCCTCCCCATAATATGCCCGTATCACTGCGGACAAGACCGGGATCCGCGAGGAGTTCCCCCAGAAAGCCACCTCGATGCCATGGCTAGGGGAGCCGTCGGAATACGTCGGCTTTGAGGATGGTGGTGTCCCCATCGAAAAGTCATACGACTCTTTCGGAGGCAAAATCCTTGAACACCAAGGCAGGGCAGATCAATGCGATTGCGTTTTATAATCCAGAATGGGGACGGTGATCCCCGACCTCTTTCGCCGTCGTACAATCCCATCCTAAAATTGTATCAAAAGGGGTCTCAGTGGCGCCGTGCGGGAACTCAAATCCGCCGACAGGAAAGACTTAACTCATTTATGTTCGCCTGAATGAAATCCTTGCCCAAGGGTTACCAACAGTGACACACTTTTATTGTCGACGGTACCGCTCAATTCCACAAATGGTCGAAGTACTGTCTATGACATTCCCACCCTCAATAGGGCGGACATCTTTATGGGGATTATGGCCTAGGATCTCCATAGCCGCATGGGTGCGCTGCAATGCTTTACCAGAATCGGCCGTAAAGCCCTCCCCTGCCGGAGTTCCGCAGCGGCACCCGCCTTTAGGCGTGGGGATATCAGCCCGTTGGCCCGTGAGGGCCAAAAGGTCTTCAAGGTTTTGTGTTAGACGCCATCGCGCCGTATAATATCCGTATGGTCTACAAATCCAATCACAACGTCGTGTATTCTTGCAAATATCATGTG
This sequence comes from Bacillota bacterium, assembly GCA_021806205.1. GTDB lineage: Bacteria > Bacillota > Sulfobacillia > Sulfobacillales > Sulfobacillaceae > Sulfobacillus_B. The sequence goes on from JAJZXX010000135.1 coordinate 29,492, forward strand.
GTCTGGTGCCCGAAGTATCGGCGCAGGGTCTTGGTGCAGAACGTGGATGAACGACTCAAAGCGATCATTCACCAGGTGGCGGAGGAACGGGCTGTGGCGGTGATCGAAATGGAGGTCGTGCCGGATCATGTCCATCTGCTTGTCGAGGTCGATCCGCAGTATGGCATCCATCGCTTTGTGAAACAGGTCAAAGCCCGATCCTCCCGGCTCTTGCGCCAAGAGTTTCCGTGGCTGAGAAGTCGCTTGCCGAGCTTGTGGACGAATTCCTATTTTGTTTCCACGGTGGGAGGTGCTCCGCTTGCCGTCATCAAGCAATACATTGAAAACCAAAAATCGGTCTAACCGCCGCAAAAAAGGCACCCCTTCATTCGTCTGCGAGATTCCCTTGCGAGTGACGCCCGCGCAGGAGGGATTGTTGCAGAGGCGCTTCGAGGTCGCGCGACAACTCTACAACGCGTTGCTCGGTGAAGTCCTCCGACGCATGGGCTTGCTCAAGCAATCGCCATGGCCCGCAAGGCCGTGGACTTCACCGAAGCAGCCCTCTCGCAGTACGCCACGCAGATCCATCACGCATGGATTGGCGATCATGTCGATGCGGTCATCGGCCAGACGCTCACGAAGCGGGCATTCCAAGCCGTCAACCGAATGGCCCTCGGCCAAGCCAAAAAGGTCCGGTTCAAAGGGAAGCGGGGGCTCCATCAGATCGGCAGTCTGGAAGGGAAGTCTAACCAAGCGGGCTTGCGCTGGCGCGAGAACGCCCTGCATTGGGGATCCATCCTTCTGCCGATAAAGAAAGGGGCCGATCGCGACCCCGTTATCGCTGAGGGCCTAGCGCACCGCATCAAATACGTCCGACTCGTGCGACGCATCGTCAAAGGCCGTCTGCAGTGGGTTGCCCAGTTGGTTTGTGAAGGTTTTCCGACCGAATCAATCCCCCAACAGCCCGGCTGGGAGCATTCCCGCCGCGAGCATCAACGCATATCCCGAGGTGAACCACTGGAGATCCGATTCAGACGCATGCAGTGCAGAGGCAAGTGTGGGTAGCGCGACATTCAAGATCGTTCCGTCCAAGCCCACTGCCAGGACCGCTAGCGTGATGGCCCCCAGTGCCCACCATTTCCGTGAACCACGCAATTTCATGATAGCGACCACCGTTTTATTGTCACTTGAAAAGGAGAGTCACATCATTTTAAAACTACCATGCTTTTTTCTTCTGTCAACGGCACAGCTCAGGCACCAACAGCAATTTAGGCCAGTCTGACTAAAACCCTAAGATGTCCATGAGGGCGTTAACGACGACTCACCGAGTGAGAAAACAGCCAGTGCCAAATATCGTGCGCGATGGAAGGTTGCCCCTTCATCCTGGCGATCCTATTCGGGGCGAGTGTTTCCAGACAAGATGGGAGCCATAGACTGGGTATGGTAATAGAATGTTTTAGTCAAACTTACCCGGGATGAGATAAATCCTTAACTTTTTTACTGTGCTTGTGGGTACATTGATCCCGTAATAAAAAGGCCCCGCATGAGCGAGGCGATGGTGTTACTCTTTTGGGTGAGATTTCACAATAGCCCTTATTTATGGAAGTAGTTGTACCCCATCGAGCAGGAGAGTACTCAACGTTATGTCCATATAGGCTATTTTTGCCCATCCCGCCAAAAAGAGCTAAAAAAAGCAGGCTATACTTCAAGTCTACATGGGGCCCCGCCGACATTTAAACAAAAACATACGCTAATACATTTATTGGAATGAGGATTCGGTTTTCTCCTACGCTAGAAGTTCCAAGAAACATGGAGAAACGCGGTATATATACACCACATTCCGGATATTCATTCGTATTTATGTGGCAATCGATCTTGCGCTATTGCCCCCGTTAACGACACAAGTTCTCAGAGAGATGACGAACGTAACTTTCCTTGTGCAATTTCCCGAATTAAATCAGTCAACAATTCCGAAGCCTGTAAGTGTTCCTGCAAAGTATCTTGTTGGTCGTATTCAAAAAAATCAAGTATGTGCCCTATTGCTTCTGAATTGGCATCACATTTTTTACTCCAAGCGGCTATGCAGATCAATGGAAATGCAGTTTGCTCTATTTCTCCATTTTCAACCATAGATAAAATCGCGGCTCTATTACGAGGATTAATAATATTTGCCGACTCTGCAAGAGTCATGGCACTTTTACGTGTCAAATTAAAGGAGCCGAGTGCCCGTCTTGCAAGTTTTATTACGTCGAGACAGTCCCAGTTCTGTGCGTCATTCCAAACGTAAACAAAACCGCGTTTCATTGTTGGACACCTACATTCCATAGCACTAGCGAGTGCTATGGTATTCCATAACCCGACGGTTATCCCAAACCTTACGGCCGACATATCATCGAGATTCTGTAACGCATTTCTGGTATTAGAATAACTAGTACACGCTGCTTTATAGCAACTTTCAACTCGTTTCAGGAGGTACGTCTTGTCACATAAGTGCGGGGAAATCCTAGTGCGAACACTCTCCAGAATACAACTCAGTCTCCGCAGGTAAACATTGGCACCTCAGCGATTTTCGCTAATAAAGTCAGAATTGTCACGCAAAGGACTTTCCCTGGCGATGTCGAACTGATCCCTTATGGGTATGAAAACACGGACCGCCGGCGAGGTCGAGCTGGCGCAAGATCCTAATACCTTTCCGAATAGCGGCTTGAGTCTGGCCGTCCGGTGGCTGGCTGACCGTGTCAACTGGCTCGCGGTGGTG
>JAJZXX010000134.1:0-24492 GCA_021806205.1 Bacillota bacterium
ACTGCGTCAGCAAACAGCAAGGTGGCTAACCAGCCAAATCCGAGTATGAGCGCTAAGTTCGCAAATGGTGAGCTGAAGCTGAGTTTAGCCCAACCATGCGCCAGATCGGAAGCAGGCACCGCGCCGCTGAAGACTATCTGCAACAGGACATACAGGACTGCTCCAATCAGCAGTGACAAAATAATTGCGAGGGGTACGGTTCTTTGAGGATTCTTGGCTTCCCCGGCGAACTCCACCGGCTGGCGAAATCCCAGAAAGGAGAACACAATCCCGGCAGCGGGCAAAGAGAGCAAGATTCCGCCTAAGCCGCCCGGCGAAGCACCGGTGACGTTGAAGTTTGCTCCGTGAAACTGGGTAAAGAGAACGATAATGGTAGTCACCGGCAGGATAAACTTTAATGCCGTGACAACGGAATTGGTTTTGCCGAAAACGTTGACGCTCCAGTAGTTGAGGAGAAAGAAGATCACTAAAAAGCCAATCTCAACCACTAATCCCCAGGCCGTGTAGTTTTGCGTAGCAGAACCTTTAATCGTCAAAGCCGGGATATAATAGGCGGCATACTGACGGACGGCGGTTGCCTCGATCCCGGCCACACTCGAGGTGGCCAAGAGATATGAAAAGGCATTCATGAATCCGGCCAGTGACCCGTGTGAAAATTCCGGGTAACGAATGACGCCGCCTGACCGAGGCCAAGCTGAACCTAATTCCGCATAAACGAGACCAATAAATAGGACGATGACGGCACTGAATAGCCAGCCGATCCAGGCATCAGAGCCGGCCATGTTGGCCGCGAATAACACTGCAAACAACCAGCCCGAACCAATGATAGAGCCCAACCCCAAGAAGGTAAGGTCTACCAGGGTCAGTTTGCGCCGGAATTTGCCTTGTTCCATGGATGAATCCTCCTTTCGAAATTTGCCCCGTCGACCAGGAGTCCGTGACCTTTAGCGCTGGTACACGGCCCACGGCTCAAATTGAGGGGGGTAAGATAAATGCGAAGTGCGCGTATTCTATTCGACGAAAAAGTCGGAAATCCTTCTCGAGACTAAATAATGGCAACCGAGAACCCTCCCGTGTTAGTGTGCTCCCAACCCATCCCGAATATGACATCACTCGCGATTGAGGATGATTCTGAGATTGCGGTCTCCAACATTGCCCGGGCCGCCCCGAAAAAACGGGTGGCAAGACGCTAACGGGCGCTGATCTGGAATGATTGGACCAGTCTTTGCTTTTGGAGGCACGGATTATCTACGGCATCGCTACCCTTCCTGCTACCCTTAAACCATCTACCTACAAAACCAAATAGGCAGTGCAACGTCCTCTGACCCTTAACGGATTGGTGGATTCCTGAGCTTGTCACTCTTACAGGAGGGCTCTCTGTGGTACCCTCAAAAGGGAGTGGCTCACAAAAAGGGCAGGCTGCTTTAACATCTAGGTGGGGAACTATGGACGAACACGACGACTTTATGGTCAAGCGCGCGAGGCTCTTAAATGGTTTGGTGGTCGCGTATCTTGAGGTGCCAGGCGGTAAGGATCCTATTCTTTGGATCCATGGGATGGGCTCATATCGCGAGACGTTTCGCCCAGTGCTAGTCCACCCGCCTACGCCTAATCGGCATCTCGCCATGGATTTGCCTGGCTTTGGCGATTCCGGGCATTACTCGCGCCGCCACACCCTAGTGGATTATGCCGAAGCGGTTAACGGTTTTCTTCAGGTACTAAATATTCCCCGCGCCATCCTGGTGGGTCATTCGTTTGGCGGCATGGTCGCCGGTGAGACCGCCGTTCGGTTTCCTGACCGGGTGCATGGTCTCGTGTTGGTTTCTTCGGCGGGGTGGGCCGATCCCATTAATGCGCTGACGCCTACGCCGTATGTCTTTGTCAATCGCTTGGGTATCTGGATTACCGGAATGGAATGGTTTGGACGGCGCATGTTGCAATCGCTGGGAGTGGATGCGGCCAGCGTCTCCCGGGATGACCGTCGGCGGCTTCAGGTTGGCTGGCGAAAATCTTATGAAATGGCCCGCATGGGCCCCTTCTATCATAGTCCTGATTTTGCCAGCCGAGTGTTTGCCTCAGGCATCCCCGTGGCTGCCATTCACGGGGATCGGGATACGCTGTTCCCCTTGGCCGAGGTACGAAAGGTCATGGATGGAGGGCGCGCCCCCCTGTTTGTTATTGAAGGATCGGGTCACGTTCCCTTTCTGTCCCATCCTGAGAAGTTTGGGTCGGTTTTTCGTGAGGCTTATAATCGCGTCGCGGGGTCCCCGCGTAGTGACAGCCAGTAATGTCTGCAATGGTTGGATCAAGCGATGAGAGATCGGCCATGGATAGGTCGTGCACACTGGTATGACCAGCGGTGCGGATGGCGATTTCCATTTCCTTGCGGCAGCTTTCTAAAAAGTGGTGCAGTCCCAGTGCTGCCCGATCCAAGTCGAGCGGTATCTTAGGATTGGCCCGGTAAAAGACCAAATCGGTGGGGGGATCCATGGGGACCGCCTCAGTTATTTGGTAGTGAGCCAACGCGAACATGGCAATGGTCCCCAGTCCTACGGCATCGGCGCCCATGGCGTAGGCCTTGAGGAAGTCGCCGGGCTCGCGAAATCCGCCCGATATGAGTAAATCCACGTCTTGGCGTGTATGCGTATGCTTCAGGTGATGGACGGCGCGGGCTAGTGCCATAATACTGGGAATGCCGAAATGGTCGGACAGGGTGATGGGAGCATTGCCGGTGGCTCCCTCCGTGCCGTCAATCACAATGACATCCACCTGAGCATCTAAGGCCACATCCAAATCGCGCTCGATATGATCGCCCGCCCCCATTTTTAAGGCGAGGGGGATGCCATCCACCTGCTCTCTCAGATACTCTACCACTGCTTTGAGGGAACTGGGATGGGAGGGGTTGTCCAAAAAAAGATCGGCGTGTATGATCGGGGCTTCGTCCGCCCTAAGATGCATCAAACGCTTGACATCGGGGGCCACCTCGCCGGGAGTGGCAATCACGGCGTTGCCCGGCATGGCGCCTTGGCCCACCTGGATTTCGATCATATCGGCTTGGCGTAAGATCTCGGGATCGCGGTTCCAGGTCCATCGTCCGAATTGCAGTACATAGTGTGATGCCAAGTGCCGCTCCTCTTCCAAAAAGGGGCCTTGGCCTGAATTCAGGGGAATGTGGCTTTGCCCGGACCCTTTGGCCAAGGCGAGCCGGGCGGTTTTTGTCAGAGCCAGGCCGTAAGCCATCCCAGAAATATAAAGCGGCATGGAGAAACTTAAGGGCTTTTGCGTGTGCCGCCCCAATGTGACCGCGAGCTCGACCGGTTTCGTGGCGAGAACCGGACGGCGACTCAATTGGGCGGGTACAATGGCTAAGTCGTCAAACCCGTGCACGGGCCGTGCCGATCCCATGGGACGGATGACCACTTCGCCCGAATTGGCGCGCAATGACGAGTAGAGAAAGTCCAGGGGTGGGGTGGATCGCGCGGACAGATAGAGTTCGGCTAAAGTGTCTGACATCGGTCGAGTTAAGGTTCCCCGAATCATGCGCTTGGAGAAGGTCGGCAGGGCCAAGACCAAGAAGATGCCGCCTGCCGACACCACAATGAGTACTGCCACTAAGACTGTCCAAAACATGCCTGAGATCGCCCCCCGCTCACTGTTCCCGACTTAGGCCGATGTTATGCCTCTCACCAACGGCAATGGGGGGAGCGCAATTTTATTACCCCCGCGACGGGTGACCAGCCGATGAGCGCGCCTGCCACAGGGAGGAATCAAATAATTTATGGATGCAAAAAGGGGGAAAGGCCTTCGCATCTGCGTGGCTATTGCAGTCCGGATAGAGCCTGTTCCGCGTGTGGTAACGCTATATGAACTCTCCCGCCGCCTGACCTCTACGAGGTCGAGTCGGGGGTTTCCAAGGTCACCCTCGGAAGTTCCTGGTTCTGCGACCGCTGCGCCGAGCCGTTAAGCACCGTGCGTCTTATGCCCGATCTCCCCAGGCGTCGATTCGGACCGCTCCGGCCCTATATCCTCCGGACAAAAGTTTTGGGTGGTCTAGTCCTAGCCCCCTCCTGTCCTGTGGCCTAGGAAGGGGAATGCGCGGGCATGGGGTTCAGATACCGGCTAAACCAATCCGTAAACGAATGGAGGCGATAGACGCGATGCCAGGGCTTTCCGTTGCGGCTCATGCCGTGAAATTCGTCTGGATACCGAATGAATTTCACGGGAGCTCGATCATAGTACTTCATCGCGGTAAAGAGCATCATGCCCTGGTCGATGGGACAGCGTAGATCGCCTTCTTGATGTTCAATCAGAAGCGGGGTGGTGATGTTTTTAACGTAGGTAATGGGACTTTGCTCACGATACCAGTCCTCTTGGCTGTCAAACGGCCAAACATCATTGGCCCGGCCAATCCAGTGCCATCCCAAATCGCCCGTGCCAATCATTGCGCGCCAGTCCACCACTGACCGCATGGTAATCGCGGCTTTGAACCGATTGGTGTGTCCGACAATCCAGTTGGTCATGTAGCCGCCGTAGGAGCCTCCAAGAACACCTAATCGCTCAGGGTCCATCCATTCGTGGTGTGAAAGCGCCGTGTCTAAAATCGCCAGGAGATCTTCATAATCTCGATGGCCCCACTGCTGTTGGATGGCGGTGCAAAAGTCCTTGCCATACCCTTGAGAACCTCGTGGGTTGCCGTACACCACGCCGTACCCCTGGGCGGCCAGACACTGAAACTCCAGGGAAAAGCTCTGGGCATACATCATCATCGGGCCCCCATGAATTTCCAGAAGGGCGGGTGCCTGGCTGTCAGCCTTGAGATCGGCGGGCTTCATGACAAAGACATCCAATTCCGGTCCCGTTTCCGACCGCCCAATTAATCGCTCGGGCGATGCCAGGATTAATTGGCTTAACAGTGTTTCGTTTGGATTGGCCAACACCTCAGTCGCGTTCTGTTCGATCCGATTCCACAGCACTTGCGCGGGGTTGGTGGGGCAGGTGGCCGCTAAGGCCACATATTGCGCGTCATGGGAGAGGGCAAAACTATAATGGACCTGATCGGCCGTGGTGACCAGGGTGAGTCTGTTTTGGGCGACATTGATGCGCGCTAATTGCACGGTGCCGTTTTGAGAAGTCAAAATATAAAGGTGCACTCCGTCGGGATCCCAGGTGAGGCGGTTTGAAGCCGGACCGGGCATGTCGAACGTAGACGCATCCGCCAACGGACGATCCCATTGGGCCAAAAGACGCGTGGCGGGCTCACCCTGGATCGTAGTGCGATAAAGGGCGGTGTTGTCGTAGCCGAGGTCCTCCCAGTTAGCTCCTAAAAAATAGATGGTCTGGCCGTCGGGTCCAAAGACCGCGTCATGGGCACTGAGGGGATCCTGCGTGAGTGCCAAAGGCTCTTTGACGCCGGCCGCGTCGAGAAGATAGATGTGGTTTCGCCCGGCATTTCGATCATAATCCTCACCATAACGGCTGGCCGTGAGAATCCAGCGCCCATCCGCGCTCATTTCCAGGCCCGAATGGCGCATCGGGCCTTGGGTCAATTGTCGGGGGTGGCTACTTGCGGCCAGGTCCTGGATTACAACATGGGGACGTCGTTCATCGAAGTAGCCGATCCCATCTAGTTTATGGTAATGCTCGGTCAGAACTTTCACGTCGCGATTAAATTGAATGTAGGGGTCCTCGGTGTCTTTGACGTCTTCCATTTCGAGTCCCTGAGGACCGATCAACGCTATGTAGATAAATCCCCTGGAATCGGGACGCCACCGAAATTCTTCGACGGCGTGCTTTAAAAACGTCGCTTGGCGGGGTTCCCCCCCGTTGACGGGCATGACCCAGATTTGCTTGGTGCCGCTGCGCTTACTCAGAAACGCCAGTTGTTGGCCATCGGGAGAAAAAGCGGGTTGTTCATCGGTCGTGCCTTGGGTAAATTGCCTCGGGGCCTTTCCGGGTGTCACCGTCATAATCCAACTATCGGTATGATTGGTCTCGCGGTTGGCTTTTTGCTCTTGATAAGCGACTTCATAGCGATGGGGGTGGCTGGCCAGCCAGCCTACCAGTGGAAATTCAAATAAATCATCGGCAGTGATTTTACGCATGGGACACCTCCATATGTTACGATTCTCCTGATTGGTTCTCCAACAGGCACACGAATCCTCTTCAGAAAGGAGCGTGGCCGCAATTTTTTCCGAACTGCCCCGCTTTTTAAATTCTGAAGAGCCGGCGTTTTCGGGTTGGGATCGTCCCGCCGCCGTTATGGTGTTAGTGGCGGTGTGGCCTCATCCTGCGGTGCTTCTCATTCACCGACCCGATACCCTCACCTATCATGCCGGACAGATTGCCTGTCCGGGCGGATCGTTTGATTCACGCTATGACAGCACTCTCTGGGAGACGGCGATTCGTGAAACCCAAGAAGAGGTGGGGATCACCGTTGCGGAGGAGTCCCGGGCGGGTTATTTAGACCCGGTTTATATTACGGTCACCGGGTTTACCCTGGTGCCTTTTGTGGCCGTGGTGAAGACGCGTCCCCCGGTACACCCCGACAGTGGGGAAGTGGCATCGTATCAATGGGTGACACTGGCTGAACTGGCCCAGGTGCGTCGCATGGGTCGGGTGATGGCATGGGGTGTCAGTTATCAGATGCCGGAATTTCCCTTGGCCTGGGGGCGACTATGGGGTGCGACAGCCCGCGTGATGGATCAGCTCTTGACGAAAATCAGCGTGATTCGCCCAAATGACAAAAGTCCTGAGGGGGTGCCCCATGCAGATTCGCCGCCTGTTTGAGCACCAGGACCTCGTTGTGGCCAGCCTCCTGGAGGCGACCGTTTGGGGGGCCTCCGACCCTATTCCCCCATCGCTTCTCAGCGTCTTTGTGCATCATGGAGGTCTGATGCTGGGTGCCTACAGTCGCGATCAATTGATAGGCATCGCGCTGGCTTTTCCGGCTCGCGATGGAGAACGGGTCACCTATCTGCATTCTCACCTGTTGGGCGTGTTGCCCGGGTTTCGCGGGCAGGGCGTTGGGGAGAGCCTCAAGCGGGCTCAACGGGATTGGGCCCAGGATGAGGGCTTTCCCTATGTGGGCTGGACCTATGATCCGTTGGTGGCGGCCAATGCCTGGTTTAATCTGAGTGTGTTAGGGGCGTCTGTCGCCTCATTAAAGACGAATGCCTATGGGCGCCTGACCGATGCATTAAATCGTGATCGTCCCACCCATCGTTTTTGGGTTGAGTGGTCTTTGAACCCCAAAACATCTGCCCAGACGGAGGGGCCGGTGCGGATGATGTTGATTCCGGATGACTTTCAGGCGATGGCGAGCTCGCGTCCTCAATATGCTCGGGACCTATCGGACCAGTGGTTTGAGACGGCCCAGAGCTGGTGGCAGGATGGATGGCGGATCAGGGGCATGGAGAGGATGTTAGACGGCGTCGCCTATCGCTGGGTGGCACGAGACGGCGAAGGTGTGAAGCCAAAGGGTGACGAGCTTTTCTAGGAGAGCGTTTAAAAGGCCATGTATATTGAACAAGTGGATTTAGACTTTGTGCAGCTTCCATTGAAGGCACCATTTCAAACTTCTTTTGGGATTGAAGAGGTTAAACGCGCCTGGATTGTGACGGTGATGAGCGAAGGGATTTTAGGATATGCCGAGTCGGTAGCCGAACTCGCCCCGCTATACAGTGAGGAGACCCACGCCAGTGTTTTTTATGCGATCAAAGATCACCTTTTGCCGCGATTGGCGGCTATTGACATTGTTCGACCCGAAGCGGTAGAGGAGTTGTTTACCGAGGTCCGGGGCAATCGCATGGCCAAGGCCGCCCTCGAGATGGCAATCTGGGATTGGTTTGCCAAAAGCCGGGAGCTGCCGCTATTCGCGGTTTTAGGCGGCGAAGAGAGCCGGCAGACGATTCCCGTCGGCGTCTCAGTCGGGATTCAGGCTTCCCCAACAGAACTGGTGGAGTGTTGCCAGGGCTATCTGTCCCAGGGCTATCGCCGATTGAAAGTCAAGATTAAGCCGGGTGCCGACCTGGAGCCATTAACCGCCCTGAGAGGGGCCGTCGGACCCCAAGTAAAAATTATGGCCGATGCCAATTCGGCCTATCGATTAGCTGACCGGGAACATCTTCAAGCCTTCGAGCCACTAGACTTAATGATGTTGGAGCAGCCCCTCGCTTATGACGATATCATCGACCACGCGCAGTTGGCTCACGCTATGAAAACTCCCATTTGTCTGGACGAGGCGATTCGGTCCGATGAGGACGCTAAAAAGGCTTTAGAAATAGGCGCGTGTCAGATTATCAATATTAAAGTTGGCCGCGTGGGGGGGTATGCCGTTGCCCGCCGAGTTCACGATGTGGCTGAGGCGTATGGCGCGCCGGTCTGGTGTGGGGGGATGTTGGAAACGGGCATAGGCCGGGCTCACAATCTTCATCTCAGCACGCTCAAGAATTTTCGGCTGCCGGGCGACACCTCGGCGAGTGATCGCTACTTTTACGAAGATATTGTGGATCCCCCATTTACTTTGAGCCCGGATGGCACGCTTAATGTACCGAACGGTCCTGGAATTGGAGTCAAGCCGGATTCGCAACGCCTGTCAAAAATGCGGGTGCATCACGAAACCTGGCAGGTTCGCCAGCAATTCAAAGGAGGTGGCATCCCTTATGGCGCTCCCACCAATTTCTGATGATGCCATAAAAAAACTGGTAGAGCGGTTAGTGAAAATTGAGTCGCCTTCGGGTGATGGCGAGGCCATTGCACGGGTCGTGGAGGTATTGGCTGAGGAACTGGATGGTCTGGGCATCTTGACCATAACTGAGACAACTGAGGGTCCGTGGCTGGAGTTGTCGCGTGGTCAGGGCGGCGCTTTACTGTTGGGACACGCCGATACCGTCTGGCCCAAGGGCACCTTGAAGGAAATGCCGTGGCGCGACGAGGGCGATTGGGTCTACGGGCCGGGAACGCTCGATATGAAGGGTGGACTGGCAATCGGCGTGGCCGCCTTAAGGTCTCTTTCGCCAACGGTGCCATTTCGGTTCTTGGTGACCCCGGATGAAGAGATCGGCAGTGCCAAGAGTCGTGACATTATTGAGGACAGGGCACGCCAGGCGCGGATGGTGATAGTGCTGGAAGCGGGCATGCCAGGCGGCGGCATGAAGATTAGTCGGGCGGGCGTTGGCGACTTTACCCTTGCGATTCGTGGCATTGAAAGCCATGCGGGGTTGGAACCGGATAAGGGGGCCAGTGCCATCCGGGAAATGTCCCACCAGGTGTTATGGCTAGCAGGCTTGGAAAACAAGGTAATGGGGACAACGCTCAATGTGGGCGTGGCAAGAGGGGGGACGCGCAGCAATGTGGTGCCCGGGCGTGCCGAGGCTTTTCTGGATGTGCGCGTAACCAGCCGCTCGGAAATGGATCGAATCATCGCGACGTTTAAGGCGCCGCCGCGATTTGATGTGCGCTGCCGCGTGGAATACACGGGCGATTTTAATCGGCCGCCGATGGAGCCGAATTCCGAGAGCCAAAGCTGGGCCCAGCGGGCCCGGAACATCTGGGAGTCCTTGACGGGGGAGGAACTCGTGGGGGCACGGGTCGGAGGCGCGAGCGACGGGAATTACACTGCAGGCCTTTCTCCGACCTTAGACGGACTGGGCCCGGTGGGACAGGGTGCACACGCACGCCACGAAGGCGTGGAATGGCGTTTTATGGAGCCGCGGGTGCGACTGATTGGCGAACTTATAGCACAGGCGGGGCGATATTAGTGGAAATTGCGGTATATGGCTCGCCGTCCTTTTACCAAAAATTTGCGGATGAACTTGCACGGCGCCAGTTCACGGATCCAGTGGGTCGATTTGACGATCTGACGCCACTTTCGCGCCGGGACATTCGGGTACTGTTTGGGTGGTACATGTCGCAAAGCGCAATTGATGCCTGCCCTGGCCTGGAGTGGATTCAAAGTGCGGGAGCCGGGGTGGATTGGCTGGAGCCTTTAAAGCTGTGTCCATCCGTTACGGTCACGCGCGTGGTGAACCAATTCGGTCCTGACATGAGCGAGTATGCGCTGTTGGCCGTGCTGGCCTGGGTTAAAGATTGGGACCGGCTCAAGGCGCAGCAACAAAGGCGCGAATGGAGGCCCTTTTTGGTCCGCCGACTTTCGTTATTGACGGTGGGCATCCTAGGAGCGGGATCTATTGGTGCTCATATTGCTAAGGTTTTCCGTCCGCTGGTCGCCGAAGTCCGCGCACTGGGGCGTAAAAAGCCGGTGTTGGACGGGGTGAACGGATATTGCAGCGCGGATTGGCAAGATTTTTACCGGGATCTCGATGTCTTGGTGATGGTGGTCCCTTCCACGCCAGATACGCATCATATGGTGAGTCATCAGGCATTATCCCTCATGAAGCGGGGTGGGTTTGTTGTCAATATGGGCCGGGGCGCCGTGCTCGATATTCAAGCTTTGGAGTCGGCCATTTTAAGGCAGCATCTGGGTGGCGCGGCCTTAGACGTCTTCGAGACCGAACCCCTGCCCGAAGAATCCTCCCTCTGGGATTTGCGTGGGGTGATGGTGACGCCGCACATTTCCGGTCCAAGCCGCATCGAGGGGATGGTGGACGTCTTTATAGAAAATTGGCGCCGGTTTAATCAAAAGATGCCGATGCTGGGACAAATCGATTGGGAAAGAGGCTATTAGCGTGGGTCCCCATATTTATGCCTTAATTGGGCCGAGCGGTACGGGAAAGAGTCATCGTGCGTCATTGGTGGCGGTAGACAAAGGTGTCGATACGATTATCGACGACGGCCTTTTGATCTATCGGGGCCGCATTGTCGCCGGACGATCGGCCAAGCGTGAAGCCACCCGCGTGAAGGCGGTGAAGCGTGCAATCTTTGACGATCCAGATCACCGCCGTGACATCGTGGACGGGCTTAGAAAAATTATGCCGTCGAGTGTGTTGATTCTAGGGACATCTGAACATATGATTGACCGCATTGTGGAGGCATTGGAGCTGAATGGCCTATCCAAAGATTTTATTCACATTGAGGAGATTGCGTCGCCGGACGAGAGGCGCATCGCCCACTTTGTGCGTCAGACCGAGGGCAAGCACGTCATTCCCGCACCGACCATGGAAGTGCGGAAATCTTTTTCCGGCTATTTAGTCGATCCCTTGCGGTTTATCTTTCGCAAAAAAGGGCGTCAGGTGGAGGTGGAAAAGTCCATTGTCCGCCCGACCTACTCCAGTCTCGGCCGCTTTTACATTGCCGACACGGTATTGTCCGCTTTGGTGGTCCATGCCCTGACTGATCTGGAGGATATCGTCCGCGTGTCCGGGGTCGTGGTACAATCGACCCAAGATGGGGTGATTATCCAAGTCGATGTTGTCTTACAAGGCTTTTTGCACCTCTTTGAGATGCTTCACGTTGCGCAAGACGCGGTGCGTCGACAGATTGAACTTATGACCTCGCTAAACGTCATAGCGGTCCATGTCACCGCCAAGAAGGTTCAGAATAGATAACACCGGGGGGTGCCAGGGTGCAGCGCGTACTGGTGGTGGATGATGAAACCGCCATTGTAGAGCTGGTGCAATATCATCTCACCCGCGAAGGCTACCAAGTCGCTACGGAGGATAATGGGCAAAGAGCCGTGGAACGGGTGGCCCGGGAGCCGTTCGATTTGGTTATCCTGGATTTGATGCTACCGGGACTGTCGGGGTTGGACGCGTGTCGGGCCATTCGCCAGTCCACAGATGTACCGATCATCATGTTAACGGCACGCAAGGACGAAGTGGACCGCGTGCTGGGGCTGGAATTAGGAGCGGATGACTACGTCACCAAACCTTTTTCGCCGCGCGAGCTGATTGCTCGCGTTAAGGCGATTTTACGCCGTAGTCACAAAGTGCGCGACGATCATGACGACATCCGGTATCCCCACTTAGCCATCGATGTGGAACGCCGCAGTGTGGAGGTCGACCAACAAGAGGTTAATCTGACATTTACAGAGTTTGAACTGTTGACGATCCTCGCCAAGAATCCAGGCCGGGCGTTTAGCCGGGACGAGTTGTTGGTGCGCGTGTGGGGCGAAGACTTTTACGGCGATTCCCGCACTGTGGATGTGCATGTCCGACACCTGCGCGAGAAACTGGGGGAAGATCCGCAGCAGCCGCGCTTTATTGAGACCGTGCGGGGGGTCGGCTACCGATTTTCCGAAAAGTGAACCAATCGGGCCAATCTCGAGTGTGGCTCATTCCTGGGTCTATGGGACTCGCGACGGGGGGTGTGCTGTTAGTCTCTGTTCCCAAAGGGCCTTTATGGGCAGCGATATTGCTGCTCATCGCCTGGGGATGGGCACTCCGCTACCTCGTCGGTTGGCGGCGTGATCAGCGGCTTTTGTCGGAGTCTATCGTGCAATTGAGCGACACCGTGGACCGATGGGCATCGGGCGATCTCCATGCGCGGGTGTACTTGGATCAGGACGACCCGCTAGATTCCTTGGCGCATGGGATGAATCGCGTGGCAGAGGTGTTGACCGAGCGCACTCGTGATCTGGAACGGGATAAAAAACAGTGGGAAGCTATCCTCACCAGCATGGCCAACGGCATTGTCATCCTCAACCACGGTCTAACGGTGACTCTGATTAATCGCGCGGCGCTCGCGATGTTTCGCGTCCAGGAACAGGAGGCGACCGGCCGTCACCTCTTGGAAGTCATCCGAGACGTCCGCATCGACGATGCGGTCACCCGCGTCACCCGGGCGGGCGGCAGTGAAACAGTGTATTGGAGCCCCCCGGACCAGGAGTCATTGGTAGTGGAGGTGACCATTGCTGCCTTGCCAGGGTCGATTGGCGGTTTGGGTGCGGTGATGGTATCGCGGGACGTGTCTTTGCAAAGCCAAGTCGATCGCATGCGCCAAGACTTCGTGGCCAACGTGAGCCACGAATTGCAAACACCGCTCACCATTATTCGGGGTTTTACGGAGACCCTGTTGGAGGGCGACATCGACGCATCGTCCCGCGAACGGTTTACCCGGCTGATCCATGAAGAGGCGAACCGAATGAGTCGACTCGTGGACGATCTGTTGACGCTGTCGCGGATAGAGCACCATTCCCTGCCTTTTGCACCTGAAGGGATAGCCGCGGCGGTTTTGTTAGAGTCGTTAACGTCCAGGTTGGCCCACCGCATCCAAGACGCCCACTTAACGTTGGCGAGCCAGCTCTCGCCTGATTTGCCGCTCGTGTCCGGTGACCCGGACCGGCTTCACGAAGTGTTTTTAAATTTATTGCAAAATGCGATTCAGTATACCCCACAAGGGGGCACCATTACGGTAAGTGGCGAAGTGGACCCGGCGCATGACATGGTTGGCATCACCATCCAGGATACCGGCATCGGCATTCCCCACACGGATCTGCCCCGGATTTTTGAGAGGTTTTACCGGGTTGACAAGGCTCGTTCCCGGGCATCTGGGGGGACCGGCCTCGGATTGGCCATCGTCAAACACATTATTGAGTTGCATCACGGCCGCATAGATGTAAGTAGTATGGTGGGACAGGGCACGCGTTTTACGGTCTGGCTTCCGCAATATCAAGACAAGGAGGATGCCGAGTGATGGGATGGGTGCTAGCGCTTTTTTGTTGGTGCAGTGGTGCCTGGTTAACGCCAAGCAGGCACTTGACCGTGGCGGGGGCCACGGGTTCACTTGCCTATCTCCGGCGGGCGGCGGCCGACTTCGAAAAAACCTATCCGCCTAATACGGTGGCCTTAAGCGGGGGCGGTTCGATTGCGGGGTTGGTGGAGGTGAGTCTCGGGCGCGTGGACATTGGCATATCGGACGTAGCTCCCCAACGCCAATGGACGCGGGGGGTGGACTTGTCATCGCTTGCGCTCGGTCGTATACCACTTCTCATCATCGCTCACCCCGGGGTAGGGGTGTCCTCCCTGTCCACCGCCACGATCCGGGCTTTATATAGCGGCCAGGTGACGTCCTGGGCCCAAGTGGGCGGACGTCCGGACCCAGTGGTCGTGATGACGCGGCCCCTATCATCGGGAGCCCGACAAGTATTGCAAGCAAAGCTTCTAGGCGATCGTCCGATGAGCCCGGATGCCGTCGTGGTCTTGTCCAACGGCGCGATGCTGGCGGCTGTGCAGGAAACACCTGGGGCAATCGGGTTTGTGGAATCGGGGATAGTGCCGTCGAGGGTTGCCCTGATGGCGGTGGGGGTGACTCAATTTCACAGCCAGGATGGGGCAACTTGGCCTTATGCGGTCACTCCCACAGCGTATTGGAAAAAATCTTCGAGTGTTTGGGTCCGATTATTGGCTGAGTTTTTGGCGACTCGCCCGTATCGCCGCGCCTTTGGTCTCTATCCCAGGGCGTCATGAAGGGCGGCTGGAATGATGAACGTATGCCCCGTTATGTGACGCGCGGCGCCACCCTTCTTTTTGGCTTGATGGCCCTGTCCCTGATGGCAGTGCTGGTGGTTGGCGCTTGGCCACTTTTGAGGGAACCCCGGCCGCTGACCAATCTCATGAGTCCTCTGTGGAGCCCCCTGACCCATCGTTTCGGATTGGTGCCTTTTGTCGCGGGCACGATTGCGGTCACCGTCATGGCGCTGGGTCTGGCGATTCCGGTGGGTTTGGGAACGGCCATTACCCTGGCCCGCCTCATGCCCCAAACCCTTCAGCCAGCGGGCGTCAAGCTCCTTACGGTGTTGACGGCCGTGCCTTCCGTTATTTTTGGGTGGTGGGGGCTCTTGGTGGTCGTGCCCTGGATTCGGGGTCAGGTGGGCGGACCGGGGTTTAGCCTTTTGGCTGCAGGCGTGGTGTTGTCCTTAATGTTGATGCCAACCTTCAGCCTTTTGTACTATCAAGCGCTCCGGGCGGTGCCGAGCCGCTATCAAGAAGCCTCCGATGCCTTGGGCGCCTCGCCCGATCAGACGCTAATCGGAGTGGTGCTGCCCTGTGCTTTTCCGGCATTGGTTCAAGGGCTCTTTGTGGGGGTGGCCCGGGCGCTGGGCGAAACCATGGCGGTTCAGATGGTAATCGGGGGTCAAACGTTGATGCCCAAGGGACTCGCGGCGCCCGGGGCGACGCTGACCACGCAAATTTTGACGGATGTGACGGTCTTTCCCCAGGGAACACGCGGACATGCGGTCTTGGACCTTATGGCGTTGCTCTTGATGGTTGCGATGTATTTGTTGGTCCGGGCCGCAGAACGTTGGGGCACTCGGTCGTGAGGCGCGGGTGGCGTGCTCATAGCATCGCCCTGGTCCTGGCGCTCTTAGGGATGGGGGTGTTTTTAGCCATCGTGGCCAGTCTCATTCAAGAGGGGTTGCCGGCCATTTCCTGGAGATTTTTGACGGGGTGGTCCACGAGTGAGAGCATCGGTCCGGAACTTTTGAACACTCTGGTGATGGTTGGCATGACCCTCATCGTGACCATTCCCTTAGGGCTCATGACCGCCATCTATCAGGAGGAATATCACTACAACCCAGCTAAAAAACGCGTCGCCACCCTCTCGCGGGTCCGGGCTACCCTACTTAGCGCACCCACCATTGTGGTAGCGTTGGTCGTCTATCGGATCGCGGTGGGGTGGTGGCACTGGCCCGTGTCGGTGCTGACCGGCGTACTGACGCTGTCGGTGATTAATTGGCCATTTTTGGCTACACTCTCTGCCCAGGCGCTTCGAGGGGTGCCCGACAGCTATCGCCAAGCGTCGCTAGCCTTGGGGGCATCCCGCCTCCAGACCACCCGGGGTGTGGTGTTGCCGGCGGCGCTGGGATTCTTGGTGGAGGGGTGGGGGCTGGCATTTGCGCGATTGGCGGGAGAATCTGCCGCCCTCATTGTAACGGCTGGTGTCAATGTGTCCCGGCATTGGAGCCTGTTTGGACCGGGGGAAACCTTGGCGGTCCATATTTGGTACATTCGAACAGAAGGCGTGTCTTTGAACCGCGGTGCCGAAGCCGCCGCCACTGGGGTGGTGCTGATGGCGCTCATTGCGGTCGTGGTGTGGGCGTTTGGGCGGCTCTCCCGCCTTTTGGGGGGCGCTCAGCCGCCCAGTCAGGAGGTGCGATAGATGATGGCCCCCACTGTGCGCTGTGACCAATTATCGGTGTGGTATGGCCGCCATCCCGCCTTAAAGAGTGTTTCGCTGTCCGTCCAGGCGGGCGAGGTGTTGGCCCTGATCGGTCCATCGGGATGCGGGAAGTCCACCCTGTTACGGGCCATAAATCGTCTTTTGGATGAGGTGGCCCATATTCGCATTGCCGGAAATGTCTGGGTGGATGACGAGGACATCTATCAAAAAGGAGTCGATGTCACCACACTGAGGCGGCGGGTGGGCATGGTGTTTCAGACGCCCAACCCCTTCCCGTTTACGATTTTTAATAATGTGGCCTATGGACTCAGGCTGACCGGCAAAAGGACCCAATCCGAGCTTAGGCGCGTCGTCGAAGCCAGCTTGACCAAGGCCGCGCTGTGGGACGAAGTGCGGGGTAAACTGGCACGACCGGCACTGTCGCTTTCAGGCGGGCAACAACAGCGCCTATGCATCGCGCGGGCCTTGGCGGTGGAACCAACCGTGCTCTTGATGGATGAGCCCACGGCTTCGTTGGATCCCTTGTCCACGGCTCGCATTGAGGATTTAATGGGTCAATTAAAAGGGCAGTACACTATCATGATGGTGACCCATAATCTGAGGCAAGCGGCTCGGGTCGCCGATCGCACCGCCTTTTTTGCCAAAGGTGAGTTGGTGGAAGTGGGTCTGACGCGTCAGATTTTCACCGCACCGAGCGACCGAAGGACCGAGGAATATCTGACGGGGCGGTATGAGTCCTAACAGTGTTTGTACGGGGGAGGTCCGATCGACATGATTCGTCAAGACTTTGGGGATCAGCTGGTAGAACTGGAACAAGAGTTGTTGCGGATGGGTGCGTTGGTGGAGGATCAACTGCGGGCGGCGGTGCGCTCCTTGACCGAAAGAAACTCTCAGGCGGCCCGCGAGGTCATCGACGATGATGATCGGGTCGATGCCATGGAAATGGATATCGAACGGCGCTGCCTGACGTTGTTGGCTTTGCAGCAACCATTGGCCCGAGACCTTAGGATTGTGTCCACGGCGTTGAAGATTATCACAGATTTAGAGCGGATGGCCGATCACGCCACCGATATTGCCCGCGTCACCCTGGTTTTGGAGAACCAAGTTTTTGTCAAACCCTTGGTCGATATTCCCGAGATGGCCCGTTTGGCCAGTTCCATGGTGCGTCTGGCGCTAAATGCCTATGTGCACCGCAGTACTGATGAAGCGGCTACCATGATTCGGCTGGATGATGATGTCGATCATTTGTATTCTGCCGTTTTTCGCGATCTGATCGAGGTTATGCGCGAACACCCTCAAGCCGTGGATCAAGGAACGCATTTGTTATTTGTCGCTAATTATATCGAACGGGTGGCGGACCATGCCACCAATATTGGCGAGTGGGTCATCTTTATGGTGACCGGCGAGCGGAAAGAGGTCGAATACTGACGCTATGGCTCACAGAGAAGTTTCGGTACAATGGGGGTAATCTTGAAGCTGGGATGGAGGGAATATTTTGGCACGCATCGGTATAAATGGATTCGGCAGCATCGGCCGCCGATTTTTTCGTGCGGCACAAAATCACCGGGACATAGAGATTGTGGCCATCAATAGTATTGGGGATGTCGGGGTTCAAGCGCATCTGTTGAAGTACGACAGCAACTATGGAAGATTTCCTGGGTCCGTGGAGGTTGAAGCGGGGTCGCTGGTGGTCAACGGCCACGCGATCCAGGTGTTTTCCGAAAGCGATCCCGCGAAAATCCCCTGGCAGTCATTGGGCGTCGAGATTGTCATCGAATCCACCGGGGTGTTTACGGACCAAGCCAAGGCACGCGCCCATATCAGCGGAGGCGGGGCTAAGCGGGTGATTATTTCGGCACCGGCGAAAGGTGAGGATATCACCATGGTGCTGGGCGTGAATGATGATCAGTATGATCCAACCCGGCACTTTATTTTGTCCAATGCGTCCTGCACGACCAATTGCTTAGCACCGGTAGCCAAAGTGCTGGACCAGACTTTCGGGATTGAAAGCGGCCTCATGACGACCGTCCACTCCTATACCAATGATCAAAGGCTCTTGGATTTGGAACACAAAGATCTGCGGCGTGCACGGGCCGCGGGCACCAATATTATTCCGAGCAGTACGGGAGCGGCCAAGGCGCTCCATTTGGTCTTACCGCAACTGTCAGGGAAATTGAACGGCTTGTCGTTGCGCGTGCCGACCGCAGTGGTTTCCGTTGTCGATCTGGTCGTGAACACTAAACAGCCGGTGTCGCGTCAAGCTGCCAATGACGCATTTCTTAAGGCCAGCCAAGGTGCCTTGTCCGGGATTTTGGATTACACCGAAGACCCCGTCGTGTCGCAGGACTTTCGCGGCGATCCCCATTCCAGTATTGTGGATGGACTGGAGACCATGGCTTTGGGGGATCACATGCTCAAAGTGCTGGCCTGGTACGACAATGAGTGGGGCTATGCTAACCGCTTGGTCGGTTTGACGGAATTGGTGGCCCGTCGCGATGGCTGACCTGGGATTAAGAACGCTGGATGACTTAAAGTCAGTAAAACAAAAAAGAGTGTTGGTGCGGGTAGACTTTAATGTGCCGATGGACGAATTCGGGGGTATTACAGACGACACCCGCATTAAAGCGGCCGTCCCAACGCTTCAAGAGTTAACAGGGGCATCGGCCCGCGTTATTATCTTGAGCCACCGGGGACGGCCTTCGGGCTGGCAGGGCGCTTCTTTGGAGGGGGTGGCGTCGCGCCTAGGCACTCTAATGGATCGTCCGGTCACATTTGTCGATGACATTGTGGGGAAAACAGCGCATCAAGCGGTTCAGGCTCTTGCACCGGGCCGCCTGTTGCTGTTAGAGAACCTTCGCTATGAAGCGGGAGAGAAAGCTGGCGATCCTGCCTTTGCCGAGCGGCTGGCGGCCTTGGGCGACCTTTATGTGAACGATGCCTTTGGCACGGCCCATCGGGGCGATACCTCGGTGGCGCTTGTGCCCAAGATATTGCCGGGCTATGCGGGCCGTCTCTTAATGCGGGAACTGCTGGCCCTAAAGCCCTTGGTGGATGGGCCGGAGCGCCCCTATTGGGCCGTGATTGGTGGGTCCAAGGTCAGCGACAAGGCCGAACTCTTGGGGGCGCTCCTCTCCCGGGTAGACGGCATTGCTGTGGGCGGCGGCATGGCCAACACTTTTTTAGCAGCCCAGGGGCATCATCTCGGTGCCTCCAAAGTGGAGCGGGATGTGCTTGATACGGCGCGGAACATCTTGGAACGAGCTAAATCGCTGGGGGTGCGCATTCTGTTGCCGGATAAGCTGGTGGTGGCCAAAGCGTTTGAGAAAGAGGCCAGCCCGCGCACGGTCAGCCTAAAAGATCTGGAGGCGGACGACATTGCGCTGGACCTGGCCCAAGAATCGGTAGACGTCATGTTGGCGGCGATGCAATCGGCCCGCACGATCTTTTGGAATGGGCCGTTGGGGGTGTTTGAGTGGGACAACTTTGCCCAGGGCACCATGCGAATGGCGCGGGGATTGGCGCAATTGCCCGGTCAGGTTATTGTGGGAGGAGGCGATTCTGTCGCCGCCATTGAAAAAGCTGGGGTTTTCTCACGCATGGCGCATGTGTCGACGGGTGGGGGCGCGGCGCTCAAAATGTTAGAAGGTCAAACACTTGTG
Source organism: Bacillota bacterium (assembly GCA_021806205.1). GTDB lineage: Bacteria > Bacillota > Sulfobacillia > Sulfobacillales > Sulfobacillaceae > Sulfobacillus_B. The sequence goes on from JAJZXX010000134.1 coordinate 19,737, forward strand.
GGTGTAGACGCGCTGATGCATTCACCGAAAGGATAGTTGGGATGGTCAGGTCGTTGCTGGTAGCCAATTGGAAGATGTACAAAACGGTGGCTGAGTCCCAAGCTTTTGTGCAAGAGTGGTTAGAGCGCCGTGCCAAGACGGATCGGGCGGCCGAGCAGGTTATCTGCCCGACGCTGCCGGCGCTTTATGTGCTAGCCCAAGCATTGCGGGGCAGGGACATCCGGGTGGGAGCTCAGACCCTGGATCTGGGACGTGAGGGGGCCAATACCGGTGCGGTCTCCGGGTATTTGCTGCGTGAAGCGGGCGCGAGTTACGTGATTGTGGGCCACTCTGAGCGCCGGCGGCTCTATGGTGAGGATGATGCGGTGGTACGGGACCAGGCGGTGGCCGCCTTGGAATGTGGACTGAAACCGATTATCTGTGTGGGTGAGAGTCGGGCCGAACGCGAATTAGGCCGAACCGACGCAGTTATCCTGCATCAGGTCCAAAGCGTCATTCAAGCGCTGAACGACCTGGCCGACACAGTTTTTGCCTATGAGCCGGTATGGGCTATTGGGACGGGTTTGGTCCCCACTGCAGAAGAGGCGGACCGCGTGGCCGGGGTGATCCAGGATGCGCTGGTCCGAGCCTACCCCAATTCGGGCGGTACCGTGCGAATTCTCTATGGGGGATCGGTGAATCGACAAACGGTGCGCGAATTCGCGGCCGCGCCCCGGCTGGATGGGGCGCTGGTTGGGGGAGCTTCCCTCGATGTGGAGCATTGGATTGCCTTAAACCAAGGATGGATGGAGGTGCGCGGATGAAAGGACCGGTGGTGCTCATGATATTGGACGGGTGGGGTGTGGCGCCCAAGTCACGCCATAATGCCATCACTGAGGCACCCGACCGCCACTACCAAGAGTTGCGACGGCGCTATCTTTCGACTGAAGTCAAAGCGCACGGATCAAGTGTGGGGCTGATGGAAGACCAGATGGGGGATTCCAATGTAGGTCATCTGACCCTAGGGGCGGGTCGGGTGATTCCGCAATACTTAACCCGCATTTTTGACGCGGTGGCGGGTCAAGAGCTCTTTGAGAATCCAGTGTTGGCGCGGATGTTGGAAAAGGTTCAGGGGCATCGCCTGCACATCATGGGACTGTTGTCCCCTGGGGGAGTGCATAGTCACCAGGAACATCTTCGCGCACTGATGGATGTGGTTCGGGATTACGGTCACACGGACGTGGTCTATCATCTCTGGTTGGATGGCCGGGACGTGGCGCCGACCAGTGCGATGGCATCGTTGGAATGGATGGCGGGTGCCCTGAATGAGATGGGTCTGGGTCGGATCGCGAGCGTATCGGGCCGCTATTATGCCATGGATCGCGATCGGCGTTGGGACCGTACGGAAAAAGCCTATCGCGCCATGGTCGAGGGGGTGGGCTACACCGCCCTAAGTGCGCTGGAGGCGCTTGACGCCGCCTATCGCCGTGGGGAAACCGACGAGTTTGTGAAGCCGACGGTCGTGGTGGATTCCAAAGGCCGCCCCATAGGCAGAATGGCCGCCGATGACGTGGTGCTGGTGTTTAATTTTCGGGCAGACCGGGTGCGGCAGATCACGCGGGCAATGGCACATCCGCATTTTGAAGAATTTGACCGCCCCTATCCGCGGCTGGCCGTCTTTGGTATGACGGAATATGACGAGGACTTCGTCCTGCCGCATTTGTTTGAAAGGAAGCCCATCGTGAATCATTTGGCTCAGTGGCTCTCGGACAAAGGGGTGGCCCAACTTCATGTTGCCGAGACGGAAAAGTATGCTCATGTCACGTTCTTCTTTAATGGGGGCCAAGAACGGGTGTATGACGGCGAGGACCGCGTGTTGATCGACTCGCCTAAAGTAGCCACCTATGATCAGGCGCCGGCGATGAGTGCTGCTAAGATTGCGGATGAGGTTCTCAAGGGGCTGCACGCGGATCGGTATGGATTTATCTTGTTGAATTTTGCTAATGCGGACATGGTGGGTCATACTGGGAAACTAGAATCGGCTGTAGAGGCTGTGGGTGTTGTGGATGAGCAACTTGGACGGATCGCCCAAGCCGTATTGGATGAAAACGGGGCCCTGGTGATTGTCTCGGACCATGGCAACGCCGAAGTGATGGCCGACGAACATGGTGAGCCCCATACTAATCACACGACCAATCCCGTGCCGATGGCGATTATCGCGGGGCCCTCTTTTATTGCGGGAAAGCGGCTCATGGCGGGCGAACTATCTGACGTGGCGCCTACCGTGCTAGATTTGATGAATATTGACGTGCCGGTTGAGATGCAAGGGCAGTCACTTCTCCGAAGGGAGCGGGACTCGGATGAATGATATGATCCGACAGGTTGAGGGGATAGAAATACTGGATTCGCGGGGTAACCCGACCCTGATGGTGCGGATCCGGCTTGACGACGGCTTTGAAGGCATAGCCCGGGTCCCATCAGGCGCTTCGACCGGAGCGCATGAAGCCCGGGAGCTTCGTGATGGTGGACCCCGGTATGGGGGAAAAGGGGTACGCCAGGCTATTCGAAATATCCAGGAGATTATTGCGCCCGCGATCGTGGGATCTTCTTCGTTGCGGCAAGCGGAGTTGGATCATCTCCTGATTGATTTAGACGGGACCTTGCAAAAGGCGAATTTAGGTGCCAATGCGATGTTGGGTGTGTCCATGGCTTTCATGGCAGCATCGGCTCATGCGCGTCATCTGCCACTGTATCGCTACCTCGGCGGTATTGCGGCGCGGCGCTTGCCGGTGCCACTCCTCAATGTCATTAATGGCGGGGCGCATGCGGATAACAATGTGGATATCCAGGAATTTATGATTGTGCCGGCTGGCGCTCCTACGTTTTCTGAAGCAATGCGGATGGCTTCGGAAACCTATCATGCCTTAAAGGCACAGCTAAGCCAAAGGGGACTTAGGACCGCCGTGGGTGACGAAGGGGGCTTCGCGCCAGACTTGGGGAGCGACGAGGAAGCCTTGGATGTGCTCATGGCCGCCATGCGGGTCGCGGGCCTTGAACCCGGTGAGGATATGGCGCTGGCGATTGATGTCGCGGCCAACGAACTCGTGTCGGGCTCCACCTATCGTCTCGGCCGAAAGGATCAGACGGCCCAGGATTTGATCGGCTGGTATCAGTTGCTGGTTGACCGGTATCCGATTGTTTCGATCGAGGACGGCCTGGCCGAGGACGACTGGCAGGGGTGGAAGGCGCTTCACCAAGCATTGGGTCAGCAGGTGCAGTTAGTTGGCGACGATATTTTTGTGACCAATCCGGAACGCATCCGCCGCGGCGTGGCCGAACGGGTGGCCAATGCGGTATTAATCAAGCTCAATCAAATCGGAACGGTCACCGAGACGTTAGAGGCCATTCAGCTGACGCATGACCAGGGCTGGGCGACAGTTGTCTCTCATCGGTCTGGGGAGACGGAAGACACCACCATTGCCGACTTAACCGTGGCCACGAATGCCGGTCAAATCAAATCCGGTGCCCCGGCGCGCAGTGAGCGGGTATCTAAGTATAATCGGCTCTTGATGATTGAAGCCGAGGATTCGGGGCTTGAATACGCTGGCTGGGAGGCATTTGGTCGTTGAATGTGGATTTAAGACTGGTGGCCGAGGGTGTCTATGCCACCTCTCGGGCCGCCATGATGGTTGAAGTGGCGGATGTTATCGTCTTCGATATGGATGGGGTATTAGTGAATGTGCATGAAAGCTATCCCGTCGTGATTCAAAAGACGGTCGATGCATTTTTGGCCGAGGCGGGATTTAGCGGGACGGCGACGGCGGTGACGGTGGTGGAGACCACCTATTTTAAGGCGGCTGGTGGGTTTAACAGCGACTGGGCGTTGGCGCAGGGTGTCGTTTTGATTTACTTGGTGAAGGCCGACTGGGCGGGATCCAAAAACATTGACGGCTTAAGGAACTTGGCACCTGATTTGGCAACGGTGGCCCGGTCGGCTGGACAATATGGTGGCGGACTGATGGGATTAAAAACGGCGCTTTTGCACATGATTGAAGCCGAACAGTTCGAACGGGTGGCCCGCGAGTGGGATTGTGGGCGTGTGACTCGGCTGGCCAAAGAATTCTATGCCGGTGATGCTGCTTTAAAAGTTTTTGGTATTCCCAATGACACGGTCAAGGGGGATGGCCTGATGTTGCGCGAAACCCCGTTGGTCGATGCCAAGATGTTGTCGGATGCACCGTTTCGGTTCGGTATATATACCGGCCGCAATCAGGGCGAAGTGATGTCGGGCATTCAAATGGCGGGCCTTCATGGGGTCTTTGAAGAAGACGCCATTATTACCGAGACGACGGGGTACCGTAAGCCGAACCCCGATGGCTTGTTTGCGATCGAGCGGGCCGTGAAGCCTAAACTCATGATTTTTGCGGGGGATAATCTGGATGATTGGCAGACCGCCCAACGCTATGAAGCCGAGCGGACCTTGGATGCCCCTCCCTGCCTTTTCTGCGGGGTGCTTGGTGGGTCGCCCGGTCCGCTCAGCTACAGCTTGTTTCAAGAGCGGGGGGTAGACCTCATGGCGAGTCACGTGAAAGGTCTTCTCACCTGGGTAACTGATCGCAAGCGCCGCCTGGCTGGGAATACCTAATTATCCTATGGCTAATAGGCTCTTTCTCAAATTGTCGGATGCCTACCCCGCCAGATCCTCCACACGGAGGACATTGTAGGCATTGAGCAACTCGAGCCCCGCGCGTCCGCCGCCGCGCCGATGTTTCATTTT
>JAJZXX010000134.1:24502-32187 GCA_021806205.1 Bacillota bacterium
CCGACAATTTGAGAAAGAGCCGGCTAATATCGGAGAAATGGGATAGTTTTTGGGCATCTTAAGCGTGGAGTGAGCGCTAATGGCTGAAGAAGTCCACACCACAGACCGGAGTTTACCGCGGATCGGCCCCCCGACTTTGTGGCGGATAGTACGCAGGGGCCGATTCGCTTATTGGATTTCCGGGGGGGAAATGGGTCATGCTGTTCTCCCATTCAGCGGATTTTACACCGGTGTGCACCACAGAATTTATGGCGTTTGCCGAGGCGAACCCGGAATTCGAAAAGCGCAACGTTCAACTGATTGGCCTATCGGTGGACTCGGTTCCCTCCCACCTGGCCTGAACCTATGACATCGAAAAGGAAGTAGGGGTTCACATCCCCCACCCGATCGTCGTGCACTTGAAGATGGAAGTGAGTCAGCTCTATGGCATGCTCCATCCGTCTGACAGCAACACCAACGCCGTGTGAAGCGTCTTTTTCATCGATGATCAGGGGTTGAGCCGCACCATGCTGTATTACCCCTTGTCGCTAGGGCGAAGTGTGCCCGAACTCTTGCGGGTGTTTGAGAGGCTGCAGTTCCACGCTCGGGAAAAACTGGCAACTTCGGTCAATTGGACGCCTGGAGCCCCGGCCGTCTATCCGGCGCCCACTAACCAGGAGGCTTTAGGCAAGTGTCCTAAAGAGGATGGGGGCAAGCCCAATTTGAAGGCATGGTGGCTCAAGACCACCTCATGACACGAGGAAGGATGACCCCCCCACCGTTTGTGTTGGGGGCTCTGGGTTGTAAGTAGAAGAGAAGCTCCTTATCACGCTTTCAAAATAGTCTCGGCGGCCGAAAGTCGCAGCCAAAACCGTTCGTAGCTGTCCATCGCGATGATGCCTTCCGCTTTCTCCCGAACCTCCAGCCGAAATGGGATATTTGTGAGCGGTGGGTGTGCGACTCCCCAAAAGATGTGCACGTCCTTTCCCGGATTGCGGCTTGCTGCCGCAATGCAGTCGAGTGTGTTATAATGGCAAGACGTACTCAATCACGGGAACGTGAGGAAGGTTGGGAGCATCGGTGACATTAGCCCTGATTATTGGGGAGATTGTGATTGGACTGGCATTGATAGCGGCCATTATACTACAAACAGGGTATACGCCGGGCATGTCTGGTGGGGCATTCGGCGGAGGATTCGTGCAGCCTAGCGGGTATAGCGGCAAGAAGCAAGGTGTGGACGAATTGTTGGCGCGGGTGACGGTCATACTGGCGATAGTATTTGCCCTGATCACACTATTTTTGGCCAAAAGCTGGTAGGGGCCATTTTAAGGATAGTTGACCTCTGGTTGCCTGGGCAGGCTAACTGGGGGTTTTGTTATGGGTAGCGCGAAAAGGAGCGAGAGGTTGGCCAAGCCACAACGAGTCGTCCCAGAAAATTTTGTGGAGCAAGTTTTTGCTTTGTTGTACGGACAGCCGCCTATGGCCGAAAGCGTGGTGGTCTCTCGTCTGACGGGTGAACACCGACCCGCTAAGACGGTCTATCGGGTGTTGGCAGAGCTCAGGCGCGAAGGATGGATCGCGCGGGACTTTGAAAACCACCTGAGTTTGGATACGCGGGTGGGCACCCTGCGAGTGAATCCACGGGGTTTCGGATTTGTGGTGAGTCCGGAAAACCCCGGAGATGACGTGTTTGTGCCGGGGCGCCTTCTCTTAAGCGCCGCGCATGAAGACCAGGTCCTGGTCTGGGTGCGTCGGGTGACCGGCACGCCGGGCCCGGAAGGGCGCATTATGGATGTCATGGAGCGTGCCCACACCCAATTGGTGGGCCGGCTGGATCGATCCCGAAGCGGTGGCTGGCGGGTGATATCGCGCGATACGCGCTATCCGCCCGTGTCCGTCTCACGCACCCAGGGTCAAGGTCGGTGGCAAGTCGGATTGGTAGTGTCCTGCCGGATTACCGAATGGCCATTGAACCCCAAGCGCCCAGTCCGTGGTGAGGTCGAAGAAGTGTTGGGTCAGGCCGGCGATCCCGGCGTCGACATCCGATCGCTCATGGCCGAGCGGCACTTGAAAGCCGCGTTTCCCAAAGACGTGGCCGATGAGGCAGATGATCTTCCGGATACCGTTGGCGAAGCTGACCTGGTGGGCCGGGAGGATCTTCGCGATTGCTTGATTGTCACCATTGATGGCAGTGATGCCAAGGATTTGGACGACGCGATTAGTCTGGAGACGCTTGAAGACGGCTATCGCGTCGGGGTCCATATTGCCGACGTGAGTTTTTATGTAAAGGAGGGGTCGGCGCTGGATCGGGAGGCGCGCCAGCGCGGGACGAGTGTGTACCTGGTGGACCGGGTCATCCCGATGTTGCCGGAGCGTCTATCCAATGGGATTGCCAGCCTTAACCCACAGGCGCCGCGGCTCACCCTTACCGCTTGGATTGATTTGGATTCACTGGGCAAGCGTCGGGCGGTCCGAGTGTGTAAAACCGTGATTCAGAGTCGGCACCGCCTCACTTACGATCAAGTTAACGCCATACTCGAAGGCAAAGAGACGGCGGATGAGCCGTTAGCGCTCCTGATTCATCAAGCCCGAGACGTGCGCGATCGCTTGCGGGATCTCAGAATTCAACGGGGGGCAGTCGATTTTGACTTGCCGGAGGCCAAGGTGGTGTTGGACGAGATGGGGCATCCCATCGATATTGTGCCGCGCTCTCGGGGCGTGGCCGAGTCGATTATCGAGGAATTTATGTTGTTGGCCAATGAAGCGATCGCAGGTGAACTCATTCGCCACGGATTGCCGGGCCTATTCCGGGTGCATGACGAACCGGGCGACGAGAAGATGGATCAGTTCCGGGAACTGATCGGGGCGTTGGGGCATCGTTTGCCGAAGTCTGTTACGCCCAAATCCCTGCAAAAACTACTTGAGGATATCAAGGGTCAGTCTGAGGAACGGGTAATCAATGGCGCGCTGTTGCGGTCTATGAAACAAGCTCGTTACGGTCCCGTGAACACGGGACACTTTGGTTTGGCATCTCGTGAATATACCCACTTTACATCGCCGATTCGCCGCTATCCCGATCTTTGGGTGCACCGAGTCTTATCGCAATATCTGGAGCGTCAGCTATCCGGTGAAAAGAAGGCCGAGCTTTTCGCTCTGGTGGCGGAGGTGGGGGAGTCCAGTTCGGTCCAGGAACGCGAGGCGATGGAGGCGGAACGCGATTCCGTGGAGATGAAGCAAGCGGAATATATGCGCGATCGCCTCGGCGAAGAATATTCGGCCGTAATATCGGGCGTCACCAATTTTGGCATCTTTGTGGAACTTCCCAATTTGGTCGAAGGTCTAATCCGCATGGAGGACTTGCCTCAGGATTACTGGATTTTTGATCCCGTCCACTATCGCCTGACGGGCGAGCGGACAGGGCGTGTCTTTCAATTGGGCCAGGCCGTGGACGTGGTGATGGCCGGCGTAGACGTTGCCCTGCGCCGCATCGATTTTCGCTTGAAGAAAAATAGTGCGGTCGCGGCCGAGCAGCCGCGCTCGCGCAGTGGCTCACGAAAATCTCGTCGGCGTCGGTGACCTTATCCCGTGGGTTGGCGTTATTACCCGTAGGTGATGGTCATGAGCATATCCCACAATTCTCCCATACTGCCGATGCCGCAACGCACGCTGGCCCTGACGTTTGGCCCGAACCGCCTCTATCTCATTGGGCGGCGGGAGGCGCCTTTATGGCTCCGGGTGCATGGCCCTTGGCAACGTCCCATCAAGATTTTGTGGCATCGCTTGGAGCAAGTGCCCGGGCACTGGTGGGTTGGCCAATCGGGCCACTACCTCGTCATTCTCGGTCAGGGACCCCGGCCCGCACTTGTCTTGACCCATCCCCAAACGGCATGGCAAGCCCTGGTGCCATCCGGGCATCAGTCGCTGGTGATTGCCTTGCCTAACACCGTTCCGACCATTACAAAACCGGTTCGTGCGGTTTAACGCGAATCACGGCTCCACTCTAATAGCCGGGACAGCCAATCCCGGTCAATTTTGTGTTCGCCGTTTTGCATGAGGGTAATGGGCGACTGATCTTCGGGCAAGTGAATGTTTAGACTGTCACCGGCCCACTGTATTGGAGCCAGGTCTGATTCCGGTCGAGTAATTCTCCACCAAATGATGCGCATGACGGTCACCTCAAAAAAAATTATGTGAGACGACGAAAGCCTAGAATGCTTCGCGCATTGATATTTTTGGGACTCCGTGGGAAAATGCGGACGAAGCGAGGTGAGCACAGATGGCGCGTCAAGAACAATCTATCGCCGAAAATCGCAAGGCCCGGCATGATTACTTCATTGACGAAGTCATTGAGGCGGGCATTGCTCTGACCGGCACGGAAGTGAAGTCGATGCGGCTCGGCCGTGTCAACCTGCGTGATAGTTTTGCACGCGTCATTAATGGGGAAGTCTTTTTAGTGAACTTGCACGTCGCTCCCTATGACAAAGGCAATCGTTGGAATCACGAGCCGTATCGCGATCGGAAACTTTTGCTCCACAAAAAGGAAATTCGGGAGTTAAGGGCTCGCATTAAGCAAGAGGGAATGACGCTCGTTCCGGTTCGGCTGTATTTTGACAATCACGGGCGTTGTAAGGTATTATTAGGTGTTGCCAAAGGTAAAAAGCAGTATGACAAGCGGCGCACCATTCATGAGCGCGAGGCAGAACGCCACATGGACCGGGTGATGAAAGATCGCACGCGGTGAATTGATAGGGGGGCGAACTAGATTCGACGGGGATGGACGGGGTGCCGGATAGCGAGCCGAGCTCTGTGTCTCGTTAAACCACAGGAAACAATAACTGCCAACGAATCTAACGATTCTTTCGAATACGCTTTAGCTGCTTAATCCCAGCTAACGTGGCCTAAAAAAGTGCCTGCCCTTTTCTAGACTACGTAAACGAGACAGGATACCGCTTCAAAGGCCCGGTTGGAGTTGGGAAATAAAGGGCTGGCCTGGAGTTGTCGTGCTTCGGACGGCAATTTGAGGTAAGACTAAATCCGAGGCTACGCTCGTAGAATTCCGGTATAACGTGTCTTCGGACGGGACGGGCAGCACGTCCCCGCCTCCACCACTTTTGACTCCCGACGAGCGTTGGGAGTTTTTCTGTTCGATGCGCTCGGATTGGATATGGTAAAGACACGCGGTTAATCGCAAGGAGGATGATTCGTGAGATCTGATGGACGATCCCCGGACCAAGTACGCTCGGTGACATTGGAAATGGGGTACAGTCGTTGGGCCGAAGGCTCTTGTTTAATTCGCCAAGGTGCCACTCATGTGCTGGTGACGGCGACGTTGGAAGACAAGGTGCCACCCTTTGTGAGAGGCACGGGCCAAGGATGGATTCAGGCCGAGTACGCCATGCTGCCCCGGGCTACGCAAGAACGCACCCATCGAGAGGCGGTGCGGGGGCGTCAGCAAGGCCGCTCGATTGAAATTCAGCGACTCATTGGCCGTTCATTGCGTGCCGCACTCTTCTTAGATCGCCTAGGCGAGCGCAGCATCATTCTGGATTGCGACGTACTGCAAGCAGATGGGGGGACGCGAACAGCCGCTATTACCGCGGGCTTTATGGCGTTGTGGCAAGCTTTGTATGGGTTACATAAAAGAAATCCGTTTGACAAAATGCCTCTGCGAGGCCGTCTGGCGGCAGTCAGTGTGGGATTGAAGAATGGTACCCCATTACTGGATCTTGCCTATGATGAGGATGTTGCCATTGACGTGGACTTTAACTTAGCCCGCCTATCTACCGAGGACTGGGTGGAACTCCAAGGGACGGGTGAGCACCGGGCGTTTTCGCGTACGCAGTTGGACCAGGTGCTGGAAATGGGTGCCAAGGGATTGGATCACCTCGACCACATTGAGTGTCAGGCGTTCCCCGAAGGGGCTATCTTGATTGGGTCCTGAGGTAATGCTGGCCACCCACAATCCAGGTAAGCTCAAAGAGTTTCGGGCGCTCTTTCAGGACGCACCCTTTAACTTAATCGCGTATCCCAAAAAGGGTGAGATTGTGAAGGAGACCGGTGCCACCTATCTTGAGAATGCACGGCTTAAGGCGCATTGGGTGGCGAAGACCATGGGTTGTCTCGCGCTGGCCGATGATTCCGGTGTGGAAGTGGATGCGTTAGAGGGACTGCCTGGCATCCACACGGCGGACTTTGTCAGTCAGATCGCCTGGGAGAACACACGCGAGATATTACGACGTCTCCTGACGGTGCCGGACTCAAAGCGAACGGCACGCATGCGGGCTACGTTATGTCTGGCTTGGCCGGACGGCCAAGATGTTTTTTGTGAAGGCGTGTTGGAAGGGCGGATTTTGGGTTGGCCGAAAGGCCGACACGGCTTCGGGGTGGACCCGGTTTTTTCTCTAGACGGCCGTCGATCGCTAGCCGAACTCAGTCCGGATGAAAAGAATCGGATCTCTCATCGCGCTCTAGCCGCCCAAGCGCTTCTCGAAAAGCTTACGTCGTACAAGTTGTCGTGATCCAATGGCTTCAGCTATCATAAACGGTGGCATCAATCCTTGATGAAAGGTGGATGCGCATGAACTGGTATGTTCTGGTTGCTGCGTTTTTGGCATCTTCTGTCGAATTTGTGGAAGCATTAACCATTGTATTGGCTGTGGGAACCGTCGAGGGATACCGTCCGGCGCTTCGCGGTACGGCCATAGCGGTCGTGGCGCTTACCATCTTGACGATGATTTTAGGGGTGGGCGTGCTGCGTTATGTGCCGATTGGGGTATTGCGCGGCGTCATCGGTGTGTTGCTGCTGTTGTTTGGAGTGAAGTGGCTTCGAAAGGCTATCCTAAGATTTTCAGGCAAAAAGTCTTTGCATGACGAAAGTGCGATTTTTGCTAAGGAAGTGGGCAAACTGAGGGCTAACCAAGGCAACACCTTTGCTGCTCAGGCGACCGCTTTCAATGGGGTATTCTTAGAAGGGTTGGAAGTGGTTGTGATAGTGCTGACCATGGGATCGGCCGCCCAATCCTATTCCAGTGCCATTATTGGTGCCGCCATCGGCTTGGCCTTGGTGCTATCGCTTGGGCTGGCACTCCGTGCACCATTGTCGCGTGTCCCCGAGAATGTGATGAAGTTTGTGGTGGGTATCATGCTTACCAGCTTTGGGAGCTTTTGGGCCGGGGAATCGTTCGGGGTGGTGTGGCCGTACCAAGACGTCAGTATTCTCTTATTGATTGCGGGTTATTTGGCGGCTACGTGGCTTATCGTGTCTAACTTGAAGCGGCGGGAGGCGGATGCCGCATGAAGTGGCTGAAAGAAGTCTATAGCTTATTTGTTGATGACCCTAAATTGGCGGTATTAGCATTGATAGCGCTTGTAGTGGCATTGGTGTTGGTCAAACTGGACCAACGCTCGGCGGCAGGTTTAGCCATCTTTTTGGTAGTCTCGGGCTCACTTTGGTATAGTACGCGCCATGATTGACGATGATTGACCCAACTGCTATACTATCTTAGTTAAGGCCGGGGCGTAGCGCAGCTTGGTAGCGCACTTGCTTTGGGAGCAAGGGGTCGGGGGTTCGAATCCCTCCGCCCCGACCAGTAATGAGGCGTCCCCGTAGCTCAGAGGATAGAGCGCGGGACTTCTAATCCCGGCGTCGCAGGTTCGAATCCTGCCGGGGACACCATCCACAAACCCTTTCACCGCAAGTGATTGCG
>JAJZXX010000037.1 GCA_021806205.1 Bacillota bacterium
CGACGCACGGTCCGCCGCAGTCGGCGGTTTCGCCACACGCGGTATCGGGCGGCCCGCTTTCTCAATCGCCGGCGAAAGGCCGACTGGTTGCCGCCGAGTTTAGAAGCCCGGGTGGATCAAACGTTGCATGCGGTAGCTAAAATCCGGACCCGGGCGCCCATCACGGCGCTGAGCGTCGAGCATGTGCGATTCGACACGCAAAAACTCGAGAACCCAGAAATCGCAGGGGTAGAGTACCAGCAAGGGACGCTGTTGGGCTACGAAGTCCGCGAGTATCTCTTAGACAAGTGGGGCCGGGCCTGCGTGTATTGCGGGGCCACTGATACCCCATTGGAGATCGAGCATTTGATTCCCAAGAGTCGGGGTGGCAGCAATCGGGTGAGTAATCTCACGCTAGCCTGTCATGCCTGTAACCAAGCGAAAAACAACAAAACCGCGGCGGAGTTTGGTCATCCGGACGTTCAAGTCCAAGCTCGGAAGCCCCTCAAGGATGCGGCTTTCATGAATGCCACGAGGTGGCGCTTGTACGCACAGCTAACAGCGACGGGCCTGCCGATGGAAGGGGGTTCGGGTGGTCGTACCAAAAAGCAACGGACTGAGCACCATCTGCCTAAAGAACATTATTACGACGCGCTCTGCGTCGGGAAAAGTACACCCGCGACATTCACGGGCCTGCCAGCGTATGTACAAATCTGGTCTGCAAAAGGGCGCGGCAATCGCCAGCGGTGCCGCACAGACAAATATGGGTTCCCCATCCGCCATCTCTCCGGGAAGAAGCAGCATGGCGGGTTTCAGACCGGTGACCTCGTGTGCGCCATCATTCCTCGAGGCAAATACACGGGCACCTGGACCGGTCGGGCGACCGTGAAAGCGAGTGGACAGATCCGCGTTGTCACGAGCACCGGCGTCCATCCCACAACATCTCATTGCCATTGTCGTGTGCTACAGCGGGGCAATGGTTGGGTGTATACCCAAAAACTTTCTAATCAGGAAAGGGGGAAGGCGGCTTCCTCCCCGGCCTGAAGGCCGGAGTCTCCGCCGCCGAATTCTGATGAAACCCGCTATTATCGTCACAAGAAAAATACATCCGGACGCCCTTAGCCTATTAAGTCGGCACGGCCATCTCCGGGTGTTTGAGGGGGAGGAGCCCATCCCTCCGGGGCTGTTGAAAGACTGGTTATCATCCGCAAGGGCGTGCCTATGTATGCTTACTGACCGGATGACGGCCGATGTGTTGGATTCGGCCAGTCATCTTCAAATCATCGCCAATCTAGCCGTAGGATACGATAATTTTGATGTCGACACTGCATCGAAAAAAGGCATTATGCTGACCAATACGCCGGATGTGCTTACCGAAGCCACCGCTGAGTTGACCTGGGCACTCATGCTTGCCTTAGCGCGGCAAATAGTTCCGAGCCACCAAGCCATTTTAGCCAATCAGTGGAAAGCGTGGAGCCCCGATAGCTTTTTGGCCACGCAGCTTACTGGCAAGACTCTTGGCATTGCCGGCCTGGGACGCATTGGCACAGCGGTCGCCCGCCGAGCACCGGCTTTTGGAATGTCGGTCGTCGCTTGGCAGCGCCAGGACTCCGATGGCTCGTCGCCCGATGGCATTTTGCGCCTGAACTTACAAGAGTTTTTGCAGCGTTCAGACGTGATATCGCTACACCTGCCACTCACAACTGCCACTCGAGCAGTAGTTAATCGCACCTGGTTTCAGAACATGAAACCCACAGCGTTTCTCATCAATACAGCGCGAGGAGGGCTCATTGACGAGTCGGCATTGAAAGAGGCGCTTGACCGCGGATATTTAAAGGGGGCCGCTCTCGATGTATTGAACGAAGAGCCCCAGGGAGCTTCCCATCCGCTGGTCTCCCATCCCCTGGTTTTAGCTACGCCTCACATCGGATCGGCCACCTCCGAAACCCGACGCGCCATGGCCCTACGAGCGGCCACCAACATCGTGGCCGCACTCAATGATGAAACGCCACCCGATCTCTTGAACGCGGCGTTTCTCCCCAAAGCCTAGCAACGGGCTCGGCACTCTCTTCATACCGCTTTGATCCCACTTGACCTATAATCGAGTGAAAGTCACATGCCGGGAGGAACCGTGATGCGCAATACGGAAAACGTCTTTCATTTAGCCATTCCCAGCCTAAACCTCGACGACACAGTGGGGTTTTACGTGAGTAAGCTCGGCTGTAAACTGGCGCGCCGCTATGCCGATCGGATTACGCTGGATTTTTTCGGCGACCAGGTGGTCTGCCATCTGTCTCAAAAAATTGACCTAGAGCCCGAGATGTACCCACGCCATTTTGGCGTGACCTTTAAGCACAAAGACGATTGGGATCGGCTGGTGAATTTGGCGAAGAAGCGGGAATTGCCTTTTTTCCAAGAGCCCACCCGCCGATTTCAGGACCTCGTCGAAGAACATTGGACCTTCATGCTCATCGACCCATCCAACAATATTCTGGAATTCAAATATTACCTCGACCCACACATGATGTACTAAAAGACGATCCTAGTCTACAGGTGGTACTCCTCAGCGTCGACGATAAAGATGGTGGCGCCCCCAACCTGAACATGCGTAGGGGATACATAGGCATCGGGATGCATGGCGCCCGCCCCGGGTCTATGCAACACTTCGCGCTCTTGGCAGTGCTCACCAATCAAGGTGAGGGTGTGCTGGACCTGATCATCAGCCACGCCAATCAAAAATGTCGTGTTGCCTTGTTTGAGAAATCCCCCGATGGTGTTGAGGCGGGTGTGGCGGATAGCCGCCCGTCGCAGTGCACTAGCCAGGTTAGTTCGATCGGCGTTTTGTATGACCGCGATAATAAGTTTCACAGGACCGCCCCTTCCCAAAACGCTACATTTTTCCTCTATCCTACCAGGCTTTAGAGTATTAGAGAAAAAATTCTATCCCAGGCGCGATCGCCCCATTCTATATCTTACAAATAGTTAGGGACAAAGATCCCTCAGATCCGCTTCGTGCCGATAGGTTTCTGTGACGCCTTTTCACCAAACGTTCCGTACAACCGTTTCCCCAGGATAAGAGTACCGGTCGTAGGCATTTGGTGACGCGGCCTTCTAGGGAGCAGGACAGGCATGGAGTGGATATTGGGTCCACAAATCTGAGCCAGTGACACACAATGACACCTTTTCGAGTTGCTCGGTCCGATACAGCAAGTATGAAGCTAAAAGCTCATCACCAGCCGGGGGGGCGATGTGTACCCCGTCCGGATCACGCACCATGACACGCAACCCGGCACTGTCGGTCATATATTCGGTGAACGATCCTTGTGCGTTTTGAAACAATTTCCATGTGGGTATAAAGGTCGCAATGGCGGGATGACGTTTGGTTTCAAACGAAAACAAGGCGTTCATGGTTTGCATTTTCGGGTTGGACAGGACTGAATTCCATGACATAATCGGCTCGCCCACCCAAATCACGTGGGCGCCCGCCCGCTGGGCCTGGGCAATCAGGCCATTGGCCCGGCCGCCATATACTTGGCGCCAATATGGCGTCCCAAACACCACCGCCCGACCATTTTGATAAAAGCTATACGAGTCATTAGCCCCCAGCATCATATAGACCAATTGCGGATGATACCTCTTCAAGTCTAACGCCAGCATTTTCGGCCAATTGTAAAAGGCGGTGTTGATGAGTCCGCTGGATCCATAAGCCGCGG
The DNA here is from genome assembly GCA_021806205.1 of Bacillota bacterium. Taxonomy (GTDB): domain Bacteria; phylum Bacillota; class Sulfobacillia; order Sulfobacillales; family Sulfobacillaceae; genus Sulfobacillus_B. The sequence goes on from JAJZXX010000037.1 coordinate 3,693, forward strand.
GAATAATCTTTAAAGAACTGTGACTGCCGGCGACATCCATGAGTCCATACTGTAAGTCCTCGGCCAATGAATCCCCGATCACCAAAACCTTTAAAGGCTTTTGGGGTGTCGGTTGGGTAAGAGGCGCGAGCGAGACGGGTTTCACCCCATGCGACTTCTTTTTGATGGGGCGCGCTGGTTTCTTCTTTGAGGGTGTGACATGGTGGTGAGCCGTTGTTGTGGATAGCTTCGTCGATGCGGCCACAGCATTACTAAATGTTCCGCAGCCTGACGATCCCACAACCAACGCGGCCAGGCCAGCTACGGCCGCCCATGTCTTGATGTTTAGCATGTAAGTTGTCCTTCCCCCCATATTATGGGCAGAATACTTAAAACCCTAATCACCCATCAAGAACGCTTGGAAACGAAAATAGTTACCGAAATGGGATAGGCATGGGTTCTATGTCGACACGCAACACAACCACCCTAAAACCAAGCGGCTTGTCTCTTCGTAAATAGGCACACCATCGCCACCGTCTTCACGGGCGTGTAAAGGTCAATGGCTGCGCGACTCTGCTCGCGGGACCGCAAACTGGCTCGTCGCACGGTTCACCGACCGATTACACTCGTGATGGATAACGCTCGCGCAGTCGGCGGCGGAAGAAAGCCGTCCGTTGTCTTGCGACAGCCCATCAGCATGTCGCGAATCGGTGCTAATATCGCCACCTACCCAAGCCAGCTGATCGACCCAGTCCAAACCTTTTAGGGCTATCACAACCGCTCGCATGCCAGGGCCTTTCGAACTGCAGATTCCCGACCACCGCGAGTATGATGCGCCGAACGGTAGCGATTGGAGGTCAAAAGTTCCGCGGCATACTACTCAAACACCCCATTCCCGTCCGGGTCTGTGCCGAGTGGAATCACGCCACTCAACCCGACTTTCTCAAGATCGCCCTCGTGTCGCACGAGGGCGGTGCGGCCGCTGGGCTTGGCGAAATCGCCACGGTGCCCAACAAAAACCATCAATCGGTGCTGGCGGTCCTAGGCACCCATCGGCTCCAGTCGCCTTGTTGTAATCCACGCGACCAATTCGCACACCGACAGTGAGTTCATCAACCGCCATCTGATGTTCTGGTGTGAAGGACGTCCCCGGCGCCCATCCCCCGCCTGCCATAAAAACCAGCAGAAAAAACTGGACGGGAAATGTGCGCCCGCAATGTCCCGAACCTCGTTAAAGAGGAACATGTTATAGATGAGCTAAGGCATAGAGTACATTTACTCCTCGTCGTAGAACCGAGTTTTCGCGATGTGCACCCGTCACATCACGGCAAGGTCTCAGATATCACGGGGTATGAACTTTTGAGGGCCTGGATGCCGAGGTCCGCGTCGGCTGGCTCATGCGTCAACGGTCACACCCCAGGAGTACAATAGCACGGACACTCAATTGACGTCACCGAACTCGCACCCTCAAGGAGGTAGGCCTCACGAGCAAACTCACCTACATCGGCGGGATTTTCTTCACCACAGCGCTCATGGGCAGTTCTTTTTCCATCGGTAAATTGGAACTTCGGGACGTATCGCCCTTACTGTTGTCCGGAATTCGCTTTACTTTAGCAGGGTTCATGATGGCCATCGCAACATGGCGCCGCCCCCGACCCCACGGCATCCGCCAATGGCGTAAAGTAGCGTTGATTGGGTTCTTCCAAACAGCCGGTGTCATGGGCACGATTTTCATCAGTCTCCGGACCATCACCGCCAGTGAGGCGTCCATTCTCCTCTTTACCAACCCAATCATCGTGGTACTGTTTGCCACCCTGTTTTTGGGCACCCGCTACCGCTGGATTCAATGGTTTGGAGTCGTGTTGGGGTTCTCCGGGATTCTCATGACCTTAGGACTCCATGTCAATCTCAGACTGGGTACGGTCCTAGGTCTTCTAGGTGCCGTGTCCTGGGCCCTGGCAACTGTGCTCATTAAACGGTGGGGCCATGCGTTTGACACATGGACGCTCACCGCCTATCAAATGCTGGTAGGTGGATTGGTGTTGCTGGTTGCATCCCCCCTTCTCGAGCATCCGATGCTCGTCATCACCGGAATGTCGGTCAGCATCATCTTGTGGCTCGCGATCATGGCATCTGTGGTCCAGTTTACCCTGTGGTTTTGGCTTTTACAAAACGGGGATGCGGCCAAAACCAGTGCGCTTCTCTTTTTGGCCCCCTTTTTCGGAGTACTGTCTGGATGGATTATTTTAGGGGAGCCATTAACCCGCGGCGTCTTGATAGGGGGGATCTTGATTGCGGTTGGGATCATCCTGGTTAATCGCTCCCGACCCGCGAAAGTCGCTGCGTCACCCTGACCGCATGACCAACACGCCTGGTATCAGACAAAAGCCTTCTGGGATCGAGGCTTGCAACGACGCGCAGAATGCCTTGCCCTACGGTTGTGGGGCTTGGCGCTGCCATTCTTGACATCCATCTGTTCATTGCCCCACGGCTGGGGTAGCCACCGGGGTGTACCAACCTGGGTCGGTAGCCACAGGGCATCGGCAAGACTCCTGACCATCGCGCTTGAGGGGAGGACCCCCCATAGGCGCTAACTTTTGCCTTTAGTGCAGTATCGTAAAGGAATTTGACCCCGCGGTCGCGAAGTAGGACGGAAGACCATTCCATCCTATGGAGATGATGAACATGAGGACACGCGAGATTGCGAACGATACCAAAACGTCGGAACTAGACAACCAAATAGGCCGTCGTGATGCATTTTCTGCCCCAGGGGTGGCAGGATGCCGCATGGACGTACGGAGCCATTACTCGCTTGCGGGCCATTCAGTCGGCTGAGGCGCTGTTGCGCCTCAGCTTCGCTTATGCCTGGAACGATTGGTCATTACGGACCACCGCGGCTTTGGCCCGGCGGATCGGGTTAGCGGACATCTCCGATGTGGCCGTCCTCAAGCGGTTACGCCACGCGTCCGCGTGGCTGGGGTTTATCTTGGACCAATGGTTCCGATCGCAAGGCATTGGCACCGCACTGAAGAGCCGATTCCGGCTGGTGCTCACCGATGGCAGTACGATTCAACGCCCCGGCAGTCAAGGAACTACATGGCGCCTGCATGCGCAATGGAATTTGGGCACGGGCCGGTGGGAACACGTGGAACTGACGGATGCGCATGGCGCAGAATCCTTGACGCGATTACGTTTGCGTCCGGATGATGTCGTCTTGGCCGACCGGCATGATGCCAAACCGCCGGCGCTCGCCCAATGCTGTCAGGTTAAGGACGCGCCCCCGGGAATCCCCATGTCTTCGATGATTAATGTCCATCCTCCGGATCAGATGGCATACCGGACAACACGCTATCGATGACGGTTTCCGCTCCCAGTT
>JAJZXX010000002.1 GCA_021806205.1 Bacillota bacterium
GCGAAAGCCCATGGCCTCCACCAAAACGCGAATGACCCTGGCAGAACCCCGAGTTTGCACCCTTCACTCCCCATCCGAACGTTACGATGACCGTGCAATTAGTCAAACCCATGACAAAAAGATTTAGCCAAAACACCTCGCCTTGCAGCAACCGAGACATTATCCTCGCGGCTTTCATCAGGCGAGTCACCTCCTCCTGATGCGCGATTTGCTACGTGGCCGAATGGGAAGTTGCCACGGCCGGATTTGCACCGGCTGGATTTCCTAGGTTACAGGCTGCACGCTACGTCGCCATCCGCAATGAGCCAGACCCTCGCTGCAATACGGTACAGGCGATCTGTGAGATCGTGATGTCGAGAGCGATGAATCACCGCCACGGCACTGGGGAGTCCTTGAGCAGCGGCCGTCGCGCCCTCTAGCGGGTCGACCGACCGCAATATCCAAGGCCGTCCCCGTTCCAACTCGCTCGCCAATATAAAGCACGGCGCTTGGTCCATTTCCCCTTCCCCTCTTCCCCAATGATCTCGTCATGAAAATGGGTGGCACGCACCAATCCCAGTTGTCCGGCTAAGGCCAGCCATTTCACTAAACGGCGTTTTGAGCCCCGTAAGCGCTCGGCGAACCGCACCCGAATAGGTTCCGGGACATCGATGGTGGGCGGTGTGTCGTCGTCTCGGGTGTAATGGATAACCACGTCAGCGAAGACCTTTTGTGGCTCAATATATTGCTCAACATCTGGTCGGCGACGCTCGATTTCGGCCAACACCGCATCTGGAGTATATCCCCGAGCGCCTGCGTCGCGGCGTACCTTCCATTGCACACGAAGCGCACGGTCCGTATCAAAAAAGATCCGCAGGTCAAGCGCTTCACGCAGGCGTTCCAGGTACAGCGTGTGGAGCCCTTCAAGAATGACAAAGTCGCCTGGCCCAATGTCAAGGGGGTCTTTAAACGTTCCTGTACTGTGGTCATAAACCGGTTTCACAATGGATTGGCCGCGTCTCAATGACCACACATGATCGACTAACAACCCGAGATTATTCGCTTTATATGGATGAAGAGCGGTCACTCCGAGACGTTCCCTTTCGAGGCGGTCGAGTGAGTGATAATCATCCAGCGCAATAACCGCGACCCGCTCTTGGCCCAATAAATATTTCAGGGCCTCAGCATAAGTGGATTTTCCGGCTCCGCTGTCGCCGCATATGCCCACCATCGTAACTCGACGATGCGGCCCCATGCCGCTCACCTCCTATCCTGCGGCTGCCGCAGGGCCCCACGACGCGGGGTTAACCGCGCCGAACAAGCGGAACTTCATCCTTACGGCGCCTTTCATGGCCTCTTTCGCCGGTCCTAGATATTTCCGCGGATCATAGAGCGCATCGTGACCCAAGAGCACTTGACGGACCGTGGACGTAAAGACCTCCTGATTTTCTGTGTTGATGTTCACTTTCGCAACGCCTAGCGAAATCGCCCGGGCAATGTCCTCGTCCAGGATTCCGGATCCCCCATGCAGCACTAAAGGGGTACTTGTGACGCGATGAATTTCTGCCAGCCGAACAAAGTCCAGCTGCGGACGGCCATGGTAGTGCCCATGCGCCGAGCCAATCGCTGCCGCCAGGGCATCGACGCCTGTGTCCCGAACAAAGCGTTCGGCTTCATCTGGCCGGGCCAACGCGGCCACACGGGCGTCGACCAATAGATCATCGTCAGTTCCCCCGATTCGACCCAATTCTCCTTCCACATCAATTCCCAACGGATGGCATAACTCCACAACCTGCCGCGTGAGGGCAATATTCTCGTCCAGTGGATAACGGGAAGCATCAATCATGACCGAGGAAAATCCCGCCCGAACTACACGCGCCACCCACGCAAAGCTCGAACCGTGGTCCAGGTGTAACACCACGGGCACTCGTGCCTGATTCTTAGCCGCACGGGCCATAGCCACCGTATAGTCTAATCCCATATACTGGATGACACCCTCGCTCACACCTAAGATCGCCGGTGAATGATCTTCTTCAGCCACTTCGACCGCCACCTGAAGAAACTCTAGGTTGTTGATATTAACGTGTCCCACCGCATAATGATTGGCTAAGGCATCCCGAAGCACCGTTGCCATCGACGCAAATTCCATAGAATTCCCCTTCCTTCGCCTGCATCACCGCCGGGCGAACTCCTCTTGACCCATTGATCGTACAGCCATTTGTGAATGGGTTCACGAAACACTCCGTGAATTCGTCGCAATATTTCGTGACCAGCACAAATTTCGCCTCGAATGGTTGGGATAAGCTTCAGGGGTTAATCGCACAGGTAACTGTATGGAGTTGCTGATTAGTAACTCGCACGGGAAACAATCCGCCTAGTGCCCCCTGAAATCCCCAAGTTCCGTTCCAAAAATCTCTCGAAAGAGGTCTTGGGCAAAACTCGTGTACAGGGGAGGCGCCTCCATCATTTTATAGGACCGTTGCCCATCAGACTGCCGGTCAGCCCTAAGGAATAGCTGAGTAGAACGCTTTTCGCGGTACAATGTATGGGCGAGTGCCTCCAAATGAGTCACAAACACTACCTTGATCTGACTCTCACACAGACCACGAACGATATCGTATGCCAACGCCGAGCCCTCGCGGTCATTCGTGGCCGCAAACGATTCATTAAACAACACCATGGCATGAGGCTTAAGGCTATCGACCAATTCACTCAGGCGCTGCAATTCTTCATCGAACTTGCCATGCTCGAGGGCTTTATCCTCTTCGCGAATAAAATGTGTATAGACGCTTGACACCACATTCGCGAAAAACGACTGTGCGGGTACACACATCCCGCACTGCATCAGCAGTTGGGCTACGCCAAGGCTTTTCAAAAACGTTGATTTGCCCCCTTGATTGGCACCGGTTACGAGAATGAGGTTTTTTTCGTCGGCCTCCAGGTCATTACCGACCACGCCATCCGGCATGGCCAAGCACAGTCCCAATGGGCGGAGATCACGAAAATCCAAAGCCAGTTGGTCCTTTGGGAGGGGATGGGGCCAACAAACCTCTTGCCCACGCTCGGCTAGCACCGCGATAAGATGGGAGCATCCCAGATAGAATGCCAACTCCCGCCGCAGCTGCACAAAAAACCCCAACACGTGATCGCACGATTGAGCCAGCGCGTTGGCTACCTCGTTGATGCCCCGACCCTCAAGCGTGGAAAGGGCGCGTGCCCCCGCTTCATCGCGATCCGCAATCTGAAATCGCATGCCGGAAGGTCTGGCTCCCAAGAGTCTACCCACCCAGTTCTTGGCACCCAAGGGAACGCGATGCAACACGTAGGTGTCCCCTAAGAACCCGATCCCAACTTGGGCGCTTAGCCACACCCCATGATGCCCATCCAGTTCTTCGAGATGAGATTCCACCGTTCTGAGATAATCATCCGACAACTCGTCTTCTAATCGCCCAAAAAATTCGCGAAACCCCTCGGAATGAAAAGAGCGCCGATAACGAGTGCCTAATGATCTTAGCCGACGCAGCATGCCGACCAGCATAGCCATTACTGCCACCGACTCATGGAGTACGGATGAGGGGTAGCGCGAAGTAATGCCAAAGAACATATGACGTTTTTGTTGATCGAGAGTGTCTTTTGTCACCGCATAGAGGTCCTGAATGGCGTCGGCTTGGTGAATTACGTCATCCAGTACCGCCTGGCGGTAACGAATGTCATTCACTTCGGTTAGTGGATCCAACATGGCACGCTCGACCACTTCTCGAATAACCGAATCCCCGCTGGCCATGGTGTCAAAGATGACATCTAGACCGAGATCCTGAATGACGTCCCGCGTCAAAAATGGCGGCGCCTGACGTGTCTCAAAATCCCGGATGGGATGCATTAAGGCCACTTTCATCGCTGCATTCGCTCCTTAATGGCCTCGTAGGTGACAGCATATTTTTCGGCGATCGATCGGGCGTAGGCCTGGCCATCAGGCTTTTGTCGGACAATTTTATAGGTTCTTTTCATGGAATCATGCCCATCGACCCGGCTCACCCAACTCACCGTGCGACTATTCAGTGTCGCCCATTCATCAATAAAGGTCACTATTATCGCCACCGACTCTTTGGCAATGATTTCGTTAATAATCGTACGGCCTAAGCGCCGGGCATCGTCCAACATCGTCGAGGAGAAAATTTCATTGAGAATAATGAGGCTTCTGGAGGTAGCACGGTCCAAGATGTCACGGATTCGCAAAAGGTCATCTTGAAGTTTTCCTCGGGCGTCATCAGAGCTTTCTTCACGATCAAAATACGTAAAAATCCCATCACCCAAAAAAAGGCGAGCATGCTGCCCCGGGACGGGCACACCCAAGTGCGCCAAATATTGAATTTGCCCGATCATTCGGGCATAAGTGGTCTTGCCACCTTGGTTGGGTCCGGATACTACCAAAATGCATTCGGAATCACGAAGCTGAAAATCATTCGGGATCGGTGTTCGGTTCTCCAACTCCAGTTTTGCTGCCAGGGCGAGGTCGAATGCCGCCTGACCTTCAATTTCCTTAACAGACTCTTCTATCTTCGGGAAGCAAAACTTTAAGCCCTGAGCTTCGAATCGCCGCATAAACTGGCAATAGGTGAGATAGAACTGAATTTCACGGTCGAATTGGGCCAAGCCTTCATCGAGAAATGCTAAACCATACTCAGCGCAATAGCTGTCCACACGTTGAAACAATTCGGGGTTTAACCGGGCCACCAAGCCAATAATCCGTTCCTGCACGTGGTCCATCTTAGACGAATCCGAAAACCGCACTCGATAATCTTTAGGAGTCCCATGGCGAAAGCGAGAAAAAGTTTCCTCGACCTCCTCGCGATAATCAGACTCATTGGCATACCGCCCCACGGTGACGGATAGCCCCTGAATGTATAACCGGTATCGAAGCGCGGTGACCTCGCCGCGAAGCTTCTTCGTCGTGCGTGCCATAAGTCGGAACCGCTCGGATGCCACATAGTCCATCACATACCTGGCAAAATCTAAAAAGCCTTGAGCTGCCACATCGGCTGATGCGATCTCTTGGGCCAACATCTCAACGGCCCTACAATAGGTGTGGACTGCTTCCAACAACCAGGCCTGTTTTGATCGCGGATAGTACGAAGTCTTTGACTGATCTAACTTTTCGTAGACTTTGCGCATGCGATCTACAAAATGCGTCATCGCACTTTTCACCGAAACTTTGGTCATATCTCGGAAGATGGCATGCCGATAGTGAATGGAAGACAGGCTGGACAGCTCCGTATAGAAAAAGGACTTGAGTGACTCTAACGGGCGTCCGACCACAATGGCATCGACCACTTGGTCAAGAAACAGATCATGAAAACAGTCCGGTACCCTGCCCTCGTCATGCGCTGTGATGCTATCAGGAAACAAAATGCTGGTATAGACAATCTCCACCCCCAAACCGCATAAAAACTGACTGCCCTACCCGAATCCCTAGAAGCCATCAGCCGATATCGGCAACAAACCATGGGAGCTTCATCCCAAATAGCTGGGTTTAACGTCAGTTGATCACGATAGTGCCGACAATATTATGGCACCCACTGCGATCGTCATGATAAAACAATGGTTTTACACTGTCTAGAGCGGTGCCCCACGCAACAACACGGCGTCAATTGTTCATCGCCCGATTTCCAAACACTTCCTCGCCTCATAAAAAATGGCTATTTGCACTCTACGGTTGGACCACATGACAATGGTCAGTACGCGGTTGTTGTGGGCCATCTCCGTCTTATGGCCGCACCGACATTAGGCTGGGATACGGCCACACTCGCAAATTGGGACAGAGAAACTCAGACACGGGTCAACTACATGGAGAATCGGCACCGAGTCAGCGTCAGTCCTTATGATGACGCCAAGCGGGCCGTCGTCGACATTATGGGAAGCCGGGGTTGGTCACCCCGGAAGATGGCCGCGTACCTTGGCGACAACCTGAGTCGACTGTCCGGGTTGGTCCGCATTTATCGCAATCTGCCGCTCCTCTTGGCTCTTGAAGAACGCATTCCGTTGCGATGGCTACGGTCGGCTCGCCCGACTGGTCGACCAAGAGGGCGTGGAGAAGTTTGCGGGCAGCATTGAAGCGATTCTTTTTTGGGTGGCCATTACTAAGCCATCCAAGGAGCAATGCGAAGAAGCGCTCGAAGCGGCTCGAGCCCAAGGTGTCCTTCCATGACGGAACGTGCGTGGCAGGTGATTGAATGGGCGCATTTGCGCAACGCGATACGACCGTGGCGTCATGGGGAACAGGGTTTAGTGAGAATCGCACATTGTCTATGCAACGACGATGAACGCGTGGGGATTGATGGGCTCCAAGCACTCGCGCCGGATATTCGGCAGGCGATACTTCGCATCATTGACCGTATTCATAGGCATATGCCGTTCTGGCCTGATCAGGCATAATAACCAGGGAAAGGAGGTCATCGCAATGTCGAGGCCGAACCCGAACTTGTTGCGAAATTTGAAAACTGTCGAGACCATTTGTCGTCAGTACGGCGTGGCCCGTTTATCGCTTTTTGGATCGGTTACCCGGGACGACTTCACGGATTCTAGTGATGTTGATGTCCTCTGTACATTGGGACCACAATCGCGGATCGCGACTTTAATGGACTGGATTCACCTCAAACAGGCGTTGGAAGATGTTTGGGGTAGGCCAGTAGACCTCGTAGAACCGGAATTGTTGGATGAGCTCATCCGAGATGACGTATTAAGGGAGGAACGCACAATCTATGTCGCGCCATCGTGACGCATTATATCTTCGACATATTCAGGACGCCACCTATAACGCAGGTTCCGCGTGTCAATAACTGCCAATCAGCGATTTAAATAGACAGAATAGTGACGCAAAGATGTTATTAGATGTGTCAACACTTTTCTTTTGGGGATAAATATTGCCATCACGCCAGGGGGATCACGTCCAGGAAAATCGCGTCATCTTCCTGCCAACCACTA
>JAJZXX010000119.1 GCA_021806205.1 Bacillota bacterium
AGTAAGTCCGCCACGCGTATCCGCTCCCTCGATACCCCTCCCCTTATTATAACCGACCGACTCGGGGTCGGCGCCCGGATTTTCCCGGAAAAAATTGCGCCCCCATCCGGGTGACACGACATCTCTGGCCAAACGTATTGGGGTCACCGACGGAGATTAGCCGGGGACCGACAAACATGGCATGTTCTGTTAGCCTAGGGCGAAAGTGGCCAAGAACACTGCTTAAATTCCGAACCGGTCTTCCTTATGGGCGGACCGGAGGACGGTGGGGTTGAATGGGGTACGGCTAGTTGTCCTGGTCTGGCTTAAACGCAATGAGATGGCGGCGTTGCATGGATTTGATTTGCTGCAGCGCCAGAATCCCCTTCTTATCGTGCGGGGAGAGTTCACCGAAGGGCCCCTTAAGGAATTCGAACGTGAGTTGAGGCGGTGTATTACCCATTGGCGCTTGGCCCGGAAGGTCCGGCCCCTCAAAAGACGTCAAGAGACCATACTCGTGTTCTAGCAAGGCGGCTTCCTTAACGAACACAGTGTAGAGCACTTCCACCTGGTCTTGACGTAATCGGTCATATTCATCGTCGATTAGCTCGAATTGATGGTTGGTATCGTTTCTGGCCCTAAAGGCCAGCCAGATTCCTGCGGCACCGACCGTGGCATTAGCGGCACCGATTAATATGCTAAGCCATTGCGTAACCAAGGGAAGGCCTTCAAACACCACGTGTCCAGGCGAATGCATCTCGAGTTCGATGACCCGCAATCTTTCGTAAAGACCTTTTGGCAGACGGTGCCGGCGTTCCTCGTAAATAGAGTTATAGAGCGAGGAGAAGCTGCGAAAGAGGGTGGAAAACTCTGTCGCCAGTCCAGACCGTTCCAGTTCGACCGTGAGTCGCGCACCTTCGTCCATGGCGTCCCCCCAACTCCCATCGTAGCGGATATGGCGGGAAGCTACCCCGCTTTAGGAGCGATTTCGGGCGCCGACCCCCACGGCGCGGCGTACTCGGTCCATCACTGGGGCGGCTTGTTGCCGGGCTTGATCGCGTCCCTGGCTAAAGATGCGGTCAAGTGCTTCGGGATGGGCCATAAATTCCTGATATCGTTGATTGGGTGCGGCAAACGTGTTCTCAAACTGTTGGAAAAGCATTTCTTTGGCATCTTTCCAGGCGATGCCGTCCTGATATGCCTTTGCCATGGTCTGAACCTGATCCGGGTTGGACAATGCGGAGTAGATCTGAAAGATGGTGGATGCCTGGGGATCTTTGGGATCGCCGGGACGGGAGGAATCAGTTGCTATGCGCAGAACTAGCTTATGAATGCGTTCCCGGGACTCAAAAATCGGAAGGTGATTGTTGTAGCTCTTGCTCATCTTCCGTCCGTCGATTCCGGGTAGGACGGCGGTTGACTCGTCAATCAGAGCTTCGGGTAGGGTGAAAATCTCACGGTTATACTCGCGGTTAAAATATTGAGCTAAGTCGCGGGCAATTTCCACATGTTGCTGTTGATCCCGCCCAACGGGTACATAGGTGGCCCCCATGAGAAGAATGTCTGCGGCCATCAGGAGGGGATAGGTGTATAGACCCATGTTCACATCGTGGTCGACGTCCTCTTGGCCTTCCTCGGTGTTTTTTTGAATCTGGGCCTTATAGGCGTGGGCCCGGTTCATGAGACCCTTGGGAGAAAAACAGGCGAGAACCCAGGCCAGCTCAAATACCTCGGGGATGTCGGATTGGCGGTAAAGGACGCTTCTTTGGGGATCGAGCCCCAAGGCAATCCAGGCTGCAGCCAATGAGTCGCTGTATTGTCTGAGTTGGGCTCCATCGCGTAGCCCCGTCAAAGCATGGTAGTCGGCAATGAAAAAAAAGCCTTGGCGATCCGGTCGGTGAGACAGCTCAACGGTTGGGCGAATCGCGCCCACCCAATTGCCGACATGAGGCATGCCGGTTGGTTTGATGCCAGTCAACACAATAGTTGATGCCACGCACGAACACCTCACATTGTTGGTGGGGATAGTCCCCTTATCATAAGCCATTCTAACTCACCGTTCGAAGGGGTCGTAGACCTCCAAAGGCGTGACCCGGATAGCACGGGCCAATGCAGGATAGGCTTTTTCGATGCTCCTATACAGCGCCTGGGCAATGCGCCGATAACTGAAATGGCCGCTGGAGCGGCTACGCAATTCGATGAGGTACGCCGCCTCGGCGAAGTCCAATCGCAATAGGACCCGGCGACGATGGCCCAATGGCAAGAGATACGGGACGAGATCGGGCGAGTATGCACCTAGGGAGGCGTAGTGTTGGTTCAAGGTCGACTGATAGGGTGCGCTTACGCCCATCTCGTCCAGTTCCAAAGGGGTGTCATATCCCAATCGGGGATCTAAACGCTGTACCACTTTATCCAGACGGCGGTGGCGATTTAAGTCGCGAAACGCCCCCACATCCACCAAGACGTCGGCGATCAGGGGCCGTTGCTGCAAGATCCGGGGCCAGGCATCATAGGGGCCGCGCCAATGTAAAATGTCGCCGATAAGCTCCAGACGCTCCGCATCTGAATACTCCAAAAGGCGTCGCATGATGTCGTGATAGGATAGGGAGGACTCTTGATAAATGATGCCGGCCAGCATGTCAAGAACGGGATCGGTGAGCGAATGCAAAACGACCGGATCAGTCGCCGGACTTACCCCGTTAAATCGGTCGCCAATCAGCGGCGCGATGTTTTTTCGGATTTGAATCATGTAGCTATCGGGATCGGTGTACTTGGTCAATGTGGGGGCGAGCGGACCCGGATTCATCTCGTTTGAAATGGTGTCCGGCACCGGGACGCCGAGATGTTCGAGCCGGGCCTCTAGAAGGTTGAAAGGTTTTTGGTCCGTCACGGCGGCTTTCATGCCCGCTGCAATCTCGCGCACTTCAGCGTAAGGCGACGCCATTAACCGCCGAATTTGTTGTTCAAGAACGCGGGCGTTGGTGACTTGGCCTAGACTCGTGAGTGCGGCCAAGGGTAGCGCGTAGCGCGCCACATCAAAAGCGCGCGCACGTATGGTGCGTCGGTACAGCGCCGGTTCCAGGTCCTGCGGGTTAGGGTAGCGCTCGCCAAGATGGGACGCGGCTTGACTAAATAGGGTGCGATAGAGGTCAAAGAGTGACTCGACCGCTTTGTCATAATGGGGTCCTGCCTCCGGTGGGGTATAAAAAGGATTCTTGGAGAAGTCCTGATAGCGGGTGGACCGCTCCTGACCATCCCAAAGCGGCTCATCCACCACTTCCATGGCGGCGAACAAAGAGACTTGTTCAATAGCTAAGGGCACATGGGCCAGATCGGCAATGGAGGCATGGCCATACGAAAAATAAAAGGTGTTCAAAAAGGCTTCCGCTTTTTGTTGCGAGAGGTCGAGCAAACTGTCTTTCATGGAGGCTTTGGAGCGCGAATACTTAGCCATCCCGTAGGCGCTTACCTCGGGAGGTACATGGGAGAGGGCATAGATAACCGGCATCGGGATCTCCTTTGGGGATTATTCGCGATATCGCTGCGCAATAAGCAAAATGGCGGCGGACCGTCCTGCACTGGACAAGTGTTCCAACTCGGAGAGTTGGCAGTCTCCTCCATTATAAAGGGCGTGGGCAATACGCAACAAGGTGCGCGCCTCTTGAGAGAAATATTGGCTACGAGCGTGGATGGCTTCCCAATCGATGCTGCGACGGTCCAAATCCACTAAATCGATTAGTTCATCGCGTTCGTTATCACGCAACAGCGGCAAAGCTAATGTGTCCAATACGGCGCTCCAGGCTGGATTGCGTTTGACCCACAGATGCCGACCGATCAATTGTTGTTGCACGCTCATCATCCAGATTCGCCTCCCTAGCGATACGAACCCCGGGGACGGGCTACGTGAAATGGTATCCTCCAATTATCGCAATATTTGTCAATCGATGCAACCGGGTGTCGGCATTTGTCGATCGGCCAAATTGTGGAATAACCGATTTGATCGAGTAGAGTATAATCCAGGCAAACGTCTCTTCTTTTGAGGAGGAGGAAGAAAAGGAAGAAAAGGAAGAAAAGGAAGAAGAGCAGAGGCAGAGGGGGAGATTACATGAGCGAGTGGAACGGGGGACCCTTTAATCCGGGCCAGTTTACCGACTGGATACAGGGATTTGTGAACAACGTCACAGGAAACCTTCGCGGCATGGTCGGCTTTCCGCGAGAAGAGATGGTGCGGCACATGGACGACTTTGCTCTGCGTTCGGTCAAGCGCCACTTGGAAGTGCGCCAGGCGGACATCCAGGACATGATGAGCGTGATTGAGCAAGAACTCTTGCGGCGAGCCGAGTCCCATGAAGCTAGCCCACCGGATGTGTCGTCGGGGCCGACCGTTTAAATAGGGGCCTCGCACCTTGGCGTGGGAAAAAAGCAAAGCTGCCCGGTTATGGGCAGCTTTGTTGCCTGAAAACCTCTCGCTAGGCTTCGCCGGATGCGACTTGAATGCTAAGGCCTGCGCCCGTTTCGTGACCCCAAACCAGCCAAGCGGCAGCGGCTAGCGTGCCCGCCAGCCATACGGCCGCGTTAAACAAAATGTAGTGCGACGGGGACATGGTGGCGGTGAGGTAGATGGCGGGAATATAAAGACCGATTGACACGAACCGCGCCAAAGCGGTCAGGGTGCCCCGATGCAATGTCGGCCACACCTCGGCTTTGATGGTGTCCTCCGTCAAATAACAGAGCGAGTTGATGCCGGCCAGAATGACCAGGAGCACCCAAAAGATCGCCATGTCATGGCGCCACACATTGGTGGTCAGCCCCACAATCACGGTCATCACGAACGTCCCCACAAAGCTCCAGAAGAGAAACTTCTTGCGCGAGACGCGGTCCGCGATGAGCCCGACAAACCCGATGACGAAGCCGGCGCCTTCAAACACCGCCAAAATGGCTGGTTGCAAATGCGGGAAGAAGGCAAAGGCCAGGGCATAGGCCATCAGGCCAAACCCGATGGTGTTGGCCGCGGCGATGACAATCATGATGATCATGGTAAACACGGTATAGCCGGGGCTGCGCTTGACCGGCGCCGGGCGCGTCTGGGATTGAATGGCTTCTTGGGCGACGGCGTCCGCTTCGACATGTGACCCGAAATAGCTTTGAATGGTCTTGGTGAGTTGGGCCGTCTTGCCCTTTTGGTGCAGCCACAAGAAGGATTCCGGCATATTGACGCGTGTGGCAAATAAAATCGCAACAACGATTAACACTGCCACGGCCACGACATCGCGCTGCACGGCGATGACGGCTTGGGAACTGCTGATGGCCGCGGTGGTTAAGGCGACGATGGCGAGTACGGTCCCGCCAAAGTTGATGCCGTTGATAATCATCATGGTCGCCTTGCCGCGATGCTTGCGCGGCATCAATTCGTGACTGGCGACCATGATGGAGTTCATCTCGCCGCCTCCGGCGAGCAGCATGAGTGCCAGAGAGATGAGAATGATCAGGTAGTTGGATCCGAAAAACAGTACAATCCCGCCGATGGCATAGAGAACCAACGTCGAAAACAACGTTACCTTGCGGCCGAATTTATCTGAAAACGGTCCGGCCAGCGCAATTCCGATAATGAGCCAAATCGGGGCCCACGCCAACAGCAATTCTCCCAACGCTTTCGGCATGGTGACCCAGTAGATGGCGATAGAGGCTAAGGAAAACACGTAGGATTCCAGTGCTAGGCCCAGGGCAAACGAGATGAACATCCACGTGGTCTTTGAGGTCCAACGGGATTCACCCAGTTGCTCCATGTTGACGTTTACCATAAAGCTTCCTCCTCTTATTGCCGTTATGGTATCAATAGGCTACTGATAAGGACTTACGTCGAACAGTCGGAAGTTCTCCGTAGGGCGCATCATTTCCTGCCCAGCCTCTGATTTTTATCAGTGTTCCACCGCGAATGGGTGCGTATGTGGGAATATCCCGGCGGGTGACCATCGACGGCAAATGGAGTCCGGCGTCTGGATGATTATGCGACTAATCGGAGGGCTCGGGCAAGAAGTCCCGCATCCGACCAGTCCGTAAAGACCCGTACGACTCATGTGTTCCGCAACCAGAACTCTTAGGGCGCGGGCCGGTTAGCAGGCTTTTCGTGCCGATCGTGGCGAGAACAGTCCGTTAAGAGGATTAGATTTTGATCTCTTTGTGCATCGTTTGGGCATTCGCGTATCCGGAAGGTGACAATGGGCCGATGTTCGCAAGGACTGGCGCGGACCGTGGTTCGCGTTAGTCCGCAGTGTGTCGAACGCAGCCGAGATGCATTTGCGGCGGTAGCGTCAGAGCACTTAAGAATCCTGCTGGCGTCGTGCGGTTTCAAACTTGTAGACCTTTTAACCGCTTGTCCGACGTGGGTTGCCAATGCCCCCACTATCGAGGCTCGCAATTAAGAGGTTGCCCACCAACCGATAGAGTATGCCAACGAATACGAAGATGAATTTGTTCTGTATCTTAAGGGGGCCCAAGCATCGAGCTTATGTCTATCCCGATTCTACGCCTTTCAAGAGACTGTCAGCGATGTCGCAGATTTGATTGATTGGTGACTAGTTACAAGGAGCTCAAACGGTTTTGCGATCGAGATGGATGGGAACACTCTCAGCAAACCGGCTACAACTTATCAAACGCGCCGTAAAGCCCCTTGCTGAAGCGATGGGGATATAAGGCGCTCGCCGTGAGGCGAAAGTTTTGTATTTACACGCTAACCCAATTGGTAGATAATATCTATATAGAAAGAAGGTGGCGAGTGTGTACCTGACACAGAGTAACCAAATCAAAGGACTCGATAAGAACGAATACGAAGCCTTGCGGGAAATGTGCAGGTACGCCAAAAACTTGTACAATGTCGGTTTGTATTCCATTCGCCAGTATTTCTTTGCACAAGGCCGTTTTCTCCGCTACGAATCGAATTACCAAGCGGT
>JAJZXX010000191.1 GCA_021806205.1 Bacillota bacterium
GGCATGCCCTGGCCGCTACAATATAATGGCACTCCTGCAATTTTTACTGTAATTGTAATATAATCCCGATCACACAGTGAAAGCGACAATTTTCGGAACCTGCGTTAGCCTATCAGCCCACCTTAAGTGCCCCAACCCTATAAGCTCCCCACCACGCCGCACGGTGACTGGGTACCAAATGCATTACAGACAACCGCCTTCACCGTAACCCTTGCCTATCCGCCACGGCTCTACTGGATATTCCATCTGAGCCTTGACCCGCCAACGTCATCACTTCACGCTGCCAAGTAGTCTATCCCGATGGCCCTGGGTCGGGCCCCGCGGCATCGTCGCACAGACATCTTTGACTTAACGCCCCGCTATCCCGTCGACTGCCTGTCTTGCGATCGGTGAAGATGCCCATGGAAAACTTGATAGGGATCGTGGTGAAAGTAATACAGCTTGGCGCTCGCAATCTCCCACGCAAAAAAGCGCAATACAGGACCCATAACCAAGATCCCAAGAACCATGCCCAACAGCGGGCCCACAAAGTAGACCCACCATCCGCTCCATACGTGGCTCACAACGGCCGGGCCCAAGGTTCGAGCTGGATTGGTGCTGGTCCCCGACCACGGGGCCTCCAGCCAGACCATCACAGCATACAACACCGGGAAGATGCCTGGGGTATACCTCCTGAGCTTTTTACTGCCGAGGAACGAAAAGAGCGCCACCACCAGACAAAAGGTGGTAATGGTCTCACCCACGACCGCGACCCAGGCCCCTTCCGGGCCCGGGGTGGTCGCGGCATAATGAGTAATCTTGGCCCATCCTCCCCAAAGAACTAATAACCCCGCGCCAATGATGGCGCCGAGAAATTGCCCGACAAGATATCGGAGAGCCATCCATCCGGAAATCTTGTGGTGTAGCCAAAAAGCCAACGTCACCACAGGGTTAATGTGGGCTCCGCTGATCTTCCCCACTTTCGAGAGCGCGATGGCACCGCCCGTCAAACCAAAGAGAAAGCCTGTGATGGCCCGCCGCACGCCAACATCCGGAATCCCATGGACCACCGGACTCTTGGGCGCAAAGTCGATCACCACAAAAGAGCAACCCACCGCCACCAACAGCAGCGTACCAATAAGTTCTGACAGCGGTAATGCCCACGTTGCCCGCTTGATGGCTGTTCCCCCTGTCTCATTTTCGCTATCGTTCACGCTTAGCCACTCAAGGTTCACTCGCCCGTCGTGGTCCACGTTTAACTCAGCCTATCAGAGTTATGTCACAGACGGCTAGTCGATCGATTTGTCGGTAGCCACAGACGTTCAATCGCTCTTAACCCGATGCGTCCCTTGGGAAATGGGTATTCCTGTGCCTTTGAATTCACCACGTGCCCCAAGACGAATCTCTGAGAACGCCACCGTCAAAACGAATTTTCCTCGAGACGTGGTAAAACTAGGGACAGCATGCCGAGTTGTCGCTCCAGCGGGCGGAGCTACACCCAAAACTGGCCATGATTCGGGGTTGAGGGCAGGAATGAACGTCTATACGGGGTCACTGTGAGGCCCCCCAAGTTCTCGACCAATCGAAACTCACCGCTTCCGTTGAATGGCACGAGTTATGGTTTCCAACCCATGCGGCCGCTCGCATTTCGTTCAGTCGGATCTCGTGAAAAGCGAAGTCGCAGAGAATCTGACACACGTGGCCTGAATCCGCCCGTTCGCCGTCTCTGGGCATCAAAGCTGATCTTTCCTTCTTTCTTAATCTAAGGTATACCCATCTCCCCAGACACCGATCATGGCGGCATCCGCACCGTCAATCACGCTCCACGCCCAGATTTCTGGTTGAGTACCGTAGTTCTCGAGCACCTGCTGAGGCCCGTGGGAGAAGTGGGGACGTCATTGCCCAACCAAACCTACATCTCTAAATCCCGGGTTGCTCCACGCCAAGGATCGTAGGCCTCTGCCATGTCAATGGGACGAACAAGAAGGCACCACCCGGCAAGTTTCGCGACAGTCGATCCGTACTCATGTTTGTTCAAACCATGTGGGCCCAATGACTTCCCGAAAAATATCCTCGGGGTACGGGAGCGCCAAGGATGGACGTCTGCCAGAAGAAAAATAGCGCAACTCTGCCGATTCACCGTCGAGGTACCGAAGCTCCCCTGACAAAACCGTGCAGGCAAATATCACCACCACATACTCCACCTGGTTACCATCTGAATACGTAAAGCGAAAAGAATCTCCCCCAAGGACAGCGCGGATTGCCACGGGCTGAACCCGTAAACCCGTTTCCTCATAGATTTCGCGGACCACCGCCATGGCTGGCGTCTCTCCCAGTTCGATCGACCCGGCTGGAAGACTCCACACGTCGACCGACCCTTGGGGCTTCTGAAACAAAATATCCCCGCGGTGATTCCGAATGATGGCCGCCACACTAGGGTTGAATATGGCCATGGGTCCGATTTTCTCGCGAAGGTTGCGATAATAGGATGACATCGGCATGTTTTTCCCTCTCTCAGCTCCCCGCCCAGGCTAAGCCCCGCTACTCCAGACGCTGGACATATGGCTTCTTGGCGGGTTCTTGCTCATCGGTTGATATTTTTCCATAACAGGGGTTACTTAGGCGGAGGCACTCATATCTACCCAGGGCGTCGGCGCATTGCTTCGGAACCACCTGCCCACTTGTCCTATCCCACACTAAAAACCACGCCACAACCTGAAGAACACTCGATGAGCAAGAGCCTCTTGGCGGGACTGTAGTCCCGGGTATCCCTATACCGAAATCCCAGTTCCTCTTTGGAGGCCCTATAGGATTTCACCTCATCAGGATGGGTCAAAAGGAAGTCCCGAAGTACGAGATGGCGGCGGATTTCCCGATGTCCCATGGGATAGAGATGCAGGTGATGACTTCGGTCCTCGCCTCCCTTGCGAAAGGGCCGCCGCTCAGGGATTCCCCCATTCGCCTACATTCCTGTAGTCTAAAGTCCTAAGTCCCGCAATCCATTCCTCAGCCAACTGAGCCGATTCGGCCACCGCCATTATATCAATTACAGGCTTTGCCATCATGCCTGGAACGGCGGTGCTGCCAAAGTGCTCCAAACCAAGCGGACCCAATCCTAACACTGTGTAGCCGGGTACATTCCTCGGCAAATTGGTCGGCCCATTCCGACCGGAATGGCGCCAGGCGAACGTCGATACCCCTAGCCCCTTTCGATTCCCCCGATTGTATTCTGACACTTTCTGTGACTAAAGACGGTCCATCCCTAAATGTGCGCCCCAAAGCGTTATGACGGCACGCCGCTCTTGCTGAAACCACTTCGCTTCGCCAGCAGGGTGCTATCAGCCGGGGAACGGGAATAGCCAACCCGGGGGCGGTCATAATCCGACAGACCCATTGGTCAAGGCACTAATCGAACTGACTATTTTAGGCGGCCTCGCTGCTCCCGAACGCTCTGACCACTGTCTAAGCCTCCGCATTCTTCTTGACGATCAGCGCTTGGGTGTCACAAACTCATCGTAAACGAGAACCTCATTCCCCCAGGAAGGAGAAACAACGTTGGCACATCGTCGCTCTTCCCCCCGCCACAAGCGTTTATCGCGATCATCCCGTCTTCAAGCCGCCACACACTGGATAGCACAATATCCGGGAACCAATATCCTCGGTGGCTATCGAAAACATTTCGGTGTGGACTTTGAGTGCGCCTTGAAAGAGCTCACCCTATTAGGCATAACCTTCGACCCCCAACAAATCCGCCAAGTGCGCCAAAGCCTTCTTGCGCAGCAGAAGCACCGTCGCAGCCGACAGCAATCTCCATTGAACGAAAACGTCCCTACCGAAGACTGGTCATTGTTGCTTGAGACCCTGTGCGTGGATGCTGAATCGGACAAAGACCCCCCACGGACATCCTAAGGGCTCATTAATACGGGTATGCAGATTTTATGAGGGATCCAGGCGGACCGCGTGAGGAGGTCCACCCGTCCGGGCGGTCCGTAAAGACGAGTGATGTATTCTGGGACCGGAACGCTTAAGAAAGCCATATTGAGCATAATTACCCGTCATCTCTTGGCTTCTTGGGTTGATGGCCTGTCCATCAGCTATGATGCGGGAAAGAGGGACGGGCAGTGGTTACCCGCGACGAATAAAGGCACCTCATCGATGGTTCTCCCGATGAAGTGTTGCCCCTCATTCAGGAGATCTTAAAGCAGTGGACGGCCGAACATGCAGTGGCGGCTCGTTTAATCGCCAGTCTGATCGAAGAAGGAACCGGTGCGGTCAGTATTGTTGCGCGCAGCACTGGCGTGTCATTCAGATTGACCGCGACTGACCACCGAGCCCAGCCAAATATTGGCTCACATCCCGACGCGTTCTCAGCACTATCATCGTCTTCTCCTGTCGCACCGCATCGAGCCGTTGGAGCAATTGGGGGCGCTCTCGCAATCTGAATTGCCAGATGTATCGAAGGAACTCCCCATCGAGTCTTTCCGGACAGTCCTGACCCATGTCAGAGCGCGTTCGCCCGCGATACTGCATCGCTCGCTTGATGGCGCGATACAAACACACGGTGCGCGGCGGATCCAAGAAAATAATGGTGTCGGCCGATTGAATGCGAATGTGCGCAGTGGCTCCATAATTACCATCGATAATCCATGTGTCCCCTTGGACCACTTCTTCTTGCAGTATGGCCCATTGCTTGCGCTCGGGTTCCACCCAGCCCGGACGCCAATAGAGATTGTCGAGGTGAACTACGGGAATTCCGGTTATGGCTCCCAATTGCCGCGACAAGGTGGACTTTCCCGATCCGGGAGAACCTAAAATGGCAATTCGTTTCACGATTCCATCCTCCCTGCGCGAATAAGATAGCCACCGGTCAACTAACCTTAGACCAACCCTTTATACCCCCAGTTCGTGGAGTGTTTGGGGACCGGTCAGAATCGTGGCTATCTGTCGGCGAGCCGACACCAATACAACGAGATTCACATAGAGAGCCAAAAATCGCGAAGCTTCCCAATTGCGGGTAGTGACCGGCCTGTAATGACGGAGAAACTCCCGTTGGGCATCACCAGGGAGCGCGTTCACCATCAGCCAATCCTCAGCAGGGAGACCCATAGGGATATCGCTCCAGTCAATCACGCCCGTGAGCGTTTTATCATGGACCAGGAGATTTTTGAAGTTCAGGTCTCCGTGAACCAAGGTCGTCCCCTCTAAAGCAAGAATCGTCCCTTCGAGACGATGCGCTTCGGCTCGCAGCAGAGCATCATCAAGCGATAGACCCATCTGGTGAGCCTTGTTAATCCAATTTCGCCATCGCGTCAGCAATTGCCGAAGATCCAACCTCCGCAATTCCGGATTACCTGCCCCCATGTCTTCCCCCTCCCTGAGCCTAATCCGGTGAAGCGTCCGAATGAATCTCGCCAAATCCCGCACTAGCCGATGTGGGTCGTAAGGCCCTTGCGCTACGGTCATTCCCTTTAACGACGCATACCCAAGAAAGGGATGCGAAAAGCTTTCGGCAGGTGCGCCGGGCCACTTCGGATATGGGATGAAACTCGGCAGGCGAGCGGCAATTTTCGGCAAAATGGTCATCTCACGACCAATCAGCAGACATACCACCGACCGACGAGGGAAGCGCAACATCTACCTATTGACCTGATAGACCCAGGTATCCCAGCCTTCTCCGGCTAACTGCACGACGTCACAGACAATCTGAGGAATTTGTTCCGAGATGAGCCCGCGAACCTCGGTGGCGGACACGAATCATTCCGAGTCCCAAGGGTTCATAACAACGTCACCTTCCATGAACCTTTTATGATAGCTAAGATAATTCGTCTTGAAGATAGTTTTTAAGCTTAATAACACCGGATCTCGGCCCGAGCCCACGCCGTCGTGACTCTGATCTAAACCGATAGGAATGAATACCCCCACCTAATCGCGAATCAAGCAGGATAGGTTCGTGCACGGTAACGATCCGCCAATTTGGATACCGGGAACACGGGTATAAGTGCCATGCCGCCCCGTGGACAGGATCACCATCTAGCGCATTTTTCCCAACCTACGCCCGTGACCCATCTATTGTCCACCAACACGCCTCGCTTCATCAAGTCTTCGATGTCAAATTCAAAGGGCCAACGGTGAATCCCACGGGACCTGTACAACCGACCTTTCCCGAAACAATAACACCTTTTGCTGCGGGGCGAATTTCTACGCTAACAGTTTCGGCCGATTGAACTGACGGCAGGCGACAAAGGGAGTCCATCGGCCCTCGGGCTACGTCCGAACATGGCGTCGACAGCGTGAAATCGAGTAAGTACGATCCCTCGGAGGGTATTTCGAGAAAAATGCCAGGAGCATGCAATGCTTCATCAACCCGACCATTTTGGCGATGAAGACGTATCGTGCTGTGCACTCCAGATTTTTCGTATAGCTAATCCCGTGTGTCCACACCCAAAATTATGAAACCTAGCCGCCATGAAGAAGACATATTCAACTCGCTCCCCATGGAAATCGCCACTGGACAGCTCGGGCTACGCATAGAGCCTTTACAGCTGATCAGAGCACCCCGTCAATTTTCGTGTACACTATTGGCACATGGCCAAGAACTACTGGGGGTGGGATCCCATATGCGCTAAATTAAGAGAAATACACCTCGTCGCAAGGGACCCTCGGCACGATATCGCGAAGTAATCGAACAACTTTCGTGATCGAGGTGGCCGAGACATGAACAAAACTTCCGCCTTCAGCAACCCGTTAGAAGATCAATGGGAGATGCTCCTACATTTCTTGCCGAAAGGCTGGCAAGACGCGGCCTGGACGAAAGGCGCCATCACACGATTGCGG